>CACZOE010000060.1 GCA_902782695.1 uncultured Lachnospiraceae bacterium
GAACGCAGCCTCGACTGGGCGTGAGAAGTATGTTGAGTGAGTTCGTCTCAGAAAAAGGCCACGATTTTTACCTAAGGGGACCGTTTCAGGTCTCGGCGCTTAGCGATTCACAAGTACAAAGAGGCTCAATTCATTAGGATTGAGCCTCTTTGCATGCAGTGAGAGCTTAGCGAGCGGAGCGGCCGCTAGGGTTACCTGAACCGAGCGGAAGCGATGTCCCCTTAGGTAAACAATTCGTGGCCCCCATTAAATATTTTTGTAGTAGAATATGGCCAGATTGGTTCGATCCCTCAGCCCCAGTTTGCTGAGAATATTACTGAGATAATTGCGGACAGTTCCTTCCGAAAGGAAGAGGCGGTCCGCTATTTCTTTGTTAGAAAGTCCTTCTGCAACACATTTGACTATTTCAAATTCCTGATCAGTCAGTCCGAAACTGCTGAAACGAGCCGGGTCAACATTATCAGATCCTTCAGGTTTTATCCCAGAACCGTTTCCGTCATTACCAGCCTGTGACATAGTGTTCTTCAGAATGTCAGGAAGCTTTTCAGTAACTTCATTTCCAAATACTGTCTGACCACTGTAAACAGCCTTAAGGGAAGGGATAATGGAATCAAAATCCTGCTTAATGATATACCCTTTAGCTCCCATGGTCAGAGCCTTAACTATATATTCATCATCATTAAAGGTGGTGAGATAGAGTATCTTCGCATCACTATGATTCTTCAGTATTTCTTCTCCGGCTTCGAGTCCGGTCATTCCAGCCATACGTATATCCATGAGAAGAACATCAGGTTGATGCTCCTCATATAGCCGGATAGCTTCGGCTCCGTCATTCCCGGTTGCAAGAACCTGGATATCCTTGTCAGATTCAACTATGGTTTTAAGTGACATGGCCACGAGTTTGTCGTCATCTACTATTAATATCTTCATTTTTTTCTCCTGAAATTAAATGCAAATATACTCAATTGGTTATTGGTTATTTTCTTCATATAGACTTGATTATCTAACTTTGTTTAGGGATAGATACGAATAACCTGAAACCGTTATCTGTGGAAATATTCAGAGTACCGTTTACCGATTCGACTCGTCCACGTATATTTTCAAGGCCCATACCATATTCTGAATTATGTAAACCGACGGAATGGTTCCGGTCAGATGCTGCCGGCTTTGTATCTGAAGAAGAATTCCTGGATGTATCTTCAGAAGTTTCCCTGGAATCATCTCTGGAATTATAACTGGAGCTTCTCGATTCGTTAAGTGTATAGTCATGGATGATCAGCTGATACATGGAAGGGTGTTCATTAAGCCTTATATCCACATCGCTGCTGTGGCTATGTTTCATTATATTGGATATACATTCCTTGGTTATTCCGATTATTGCATATTTTACGGGACGAGGAGTATCTTCTCCGATATCTATATCCATATGAACTGAGTATTTGTTCTTCAGTGGTTCAATCAGCTGGTACAGATTTGACCGGACATCTATGGAATCATCATGCAGGTCGTGAACACTGCTTCTTATATTATTCATGGCATCATCCAGGGTCTGTCTGACACCCTCCAGCTCGCTGTGAATAGGTTCTTCCTTATGGATGGCCAGAAGTGCTCCCATCTGAAGGATAGCGCGGGAGAGGGTATGTCCTACATTATCATGAATTTCTCGGGCGATTCTGTTTCTTTCTGATAGCTGGGCGTTATATATTTCAGTATCCCTCGCCTGGATCAGCTCAGTGTTCCTGGATCTGAGCAAGGTATTCTTTTCGGTTGAATCATCACGAAGTCTTCGATAATCTTTCTTGATCACATTTTTCTCTTCTGTATAGATGCTGAGGATCGCTGATAGAATGATACAGGTAAGTATGTATAAATATAATTTTGTTTCAATGGCAGGAGAGCTTATACTACCCATAAAAGCAATCAGGGCAAGCCCGGCTGCAGGATAGTTTCTGCTTCTGACTATGTCATAAATTATTATTGGAAGAACTACCGTGGCAGGCGGGTAGAATATGCATAGAAGGACAGCGGCTATTTCAATAACAAATGCAACCCATTCATTTACATTTTTAGGTTTCATTGAAAGTTTGAAATCTTCTCTGCTGATCAGGTAGTAATTCAGAGCGCTGATGATTATGGAAATATTTAGAACCACAAGAAAAGTATTGCCATGCATTATAGAACACATGGCGAATACTGATAGAAAGTGTATTATAATTTTATCTACTAATCTGCTCATATAAGTAGTTTAACACTAAATGTGAATATTGTTCAACAAAGACTTGCAGTTAATCTCTAATCAGCGACCTGATATATTTGGCATCTTCTTCCGAAATGTAGGCATAATCCCCCAGATATTCTATACACATTCCTTTGTCGGTTTCTTTAAAGCTAAAGTCGAAACAGAATAAATCGTCAAAAGAATAGAAGATCATATAGCCATCATTA
>CACZOE010000061.1 GCA_902782695.1 uncultured Lachnospiraceae bacterium
AGTAAATGCTGCAATGGCTGCTGAAGTTTTATCTGTTATATATAAAGTAGAGTGTATCATTAATACAGGTATAGCAGGAAGTCTTAATGCTGAAATAAACATCGGAGATATAGTATTATCTACAGAAGCTCTTGAACATGATATGGATGTATCCGGACTTGGATACGAGCCAGGAATTATACCTGATCAGGATGAGAGTATATTTGTTGCAGATAATAAGCTTCGTGAAACTGCAAGAAAAGCATGTGAAAATGCTGATCTTGACATTAAAGTATTTGAAGGAAGAGTACTCTCAGGCGATCAGTTCATTTCAGATAAAAATAAAAAAGATTATCTGGTTAATCAGTTTGCAGGTATGTGCACAGAGATGGAAGGAGCATCTATAGCTCATGTAGCTTCGCTTAATAATATTCCATTTTTAATCATCAGATCCATTTCAGATAAGGCTGATGATTCAGCAAATATGGATTACCCTGAATTCCAGAAGATAGCTATAAAGAACTCTGTTAAACTTATGAGCGAAATGATAAGTATGATATAAAATCTTCTTTATTCTTGAGGAGAAAAGCTTATGATTAGTAGGAATAGAAAACAAAAGAACTCTTTAATAGTTAAAAGGTTTATAACAATACTGGTTACTTTATCTTTGTTAATTTCTATATTTCCAGGTATATCTGTAAATGCGGCTTCTGATAAAGAAAATGTATATGTTGTTACAAAGAAAACCTTATTTCATGGATCTACAGGATGCACCTACAGTTATTCATATAATAAAAACGGTCTTATTTCAAAATATAATATAGTTGATGAAGCAAAAAGTTCCAGGACAGATACATATAGCTATAAAGCGGATAAACTTGAGAAAAGAGTAAGCTATATGAATAATAATAAAAAGAATAAGAATGTCTTTACATACGAGTATACTGATGATCAGATGTCAAAAATGATTTCAAAGAATAAAGGACTAAAGAAAACGTTTAAGTTTGAATACCAATATACTTATGATGATAATGACAGACTGACAACTGTTGAGACCTCATCTAATACAAATACTTTATCGAATGTATATAAGATTTCATATAACAAGAAAAACCAAATAAAAAAGGTGATTACTTACGCTGGAGATAAAAAAAGCTCTGAAAGAGTTTTTGAATATGATAAAAAGGGGCACATAAAAAAAGATACAACATATTTGTTTAGTGGAGGAAAGCATAAAGTATCTGAAACGGTTTATGAGAATTCTTATAACAGTAACGGATTTATAACAAAATCGGTACAATCAACAAATAATGGTCCTAAATATATTGCTACGTATAATTATAAAAAAATGTCCGTTTCAAAGAATTATAAAAAATGTATAGAACAACAGCAGGATATCTTTACAGAAAAACAATATAACAGTATGTTTGTCTATGAATAAATTTATAAATATTGGCAGAATATTTTGTGGACTTAAAGAAATATCTGTGCTATAATTTCACGGTTAGCGTCGTTTTGAAGGCTGACCGTGATTATTTTTTGTAAATATTTAGACCAAAGGGTCATAAGGAGGAATATAAAAATGAGTTTGACTTACGAAAAACTTGAAGGGAATATGGCTGAACTGACAATTACAGTTCCTGCTGAGGATTTTAAAAAGGCATGTGTTGAGGCTTATAACAAGAATAAGAACAAGTTCCAGTTCGATGGATTCCGTAAAGGAAAAGTTCCTATGGCATATATTGAGAAGACTTATGGAACAGCAGTATTCTATGAGGACGCTGCAAATGACCTTATCAATAAGACATATTTTGAGGAAATCAAGGATATAGATCTTGAGATAGTTTCAAATCCTGAGATTTCTGTAAGCCAGATTGAAAAGGGTAAAGATTTTATATACAAGGCTAAGGTTGCTGTTAAGCCTCCAGTTGAGCTTGGTGATCTTGATGCTATCGAAATCGAAAAGGTTGATGAGACTGTAACAGATGAAGATGTAGATAAGGAAATCGAAAGAAAGCTTAAAGAGAATTCTACAAAGCAGGATGTTACTGACAGAGCTGCAAAAGAAGGCGATGAGACAACTATTAACTTTGAAGGTTTTGTAGATGAAGTTGCTTTCGAAGGTGGAAAGGGTGAGAGCTATCCTCTTACACTTGGTTCAAATACATTTATCCCAGGCTTCGAAGATCAGATAGTTGGTCACAGCATTGGTGAGAGCTTTGATGTAAATGTAACATTCCCTGAGAACTATCAGGCAGAAGATCTTGCAGGAAAGGCAGCTGTATTTAAGGTAGATCTTCTTTCTATTAAAGAAACAGTTATGCCAGAGCTCGATGATGAATATGTTTCAGATACTTCTGATTTTGAGACAGTTGATGAGTTCAAGGCTGACATCAGAAAGACTCTTGAAGAGAGAAAGAAAGAAAATGCAAAGCGTCAGAGAGAAGACAAGGCTGTAGAGAAGCTGGTTGAGCTTTCAACTATGGAACTCCCTGAACCAATGATCGCATATCAGCAGGAAAAGATGATCGATAATTTCGGTCAGCAGCTTATGTATCAGGGTATGAGCCTTGAGCAGTATCTGAATATGACTGGTCAGACAAGAGATGATATGAGAGATCAGGTTCGTCCTGAGGCTGAAAAGCAGATCAAGAAGAGTCTTGTAGTTGAGGCTGTTGCTGAGAAGGAAGCTTTCGAAGTAACTGAAGAAGATAAAGAAGCTGAAATCGAGAGCATGGCTAAGCAGTATCAGATGGAAGTAGAAAAGATCAAGGAAATCATGGGTGAGGAGCAGATGGAAGCTCTTACTCAGGATCTTAAACTTAAGAAGGCAGTTGAATTCATAGCTTCTAAGGCTAAGGAAGTATAAATCATCCTTATAGCGAAAGTGAGGTAAAAGATATGGCACTTGTACCTACAGTCATAGAAACAACTAACAGGGGCGAAAGAGCCTATGA
>CACZOE010000062.1 GCA_902782695.1 uncultured Lachnospiraceae bacterium
CCCATGAGGAGTATTCCGTAGTAGATAAAGCAGGAAGACTGAAGCTTTCGGACGACATACGTGAACAGCTGGGGATAGATTCCTCCAGAGTGAAAGTAGAAGTTATTGATGGCAAAGTTGTTATAAGTAGTATAGGAGAAAAAAATGAGTGAAGCCTGCGTAGTATTAAAAAAGGGTGAAGGCCGGACTATAAAAGCCGGAGGAGCCTGGATATATGATAATGAGATTGATAGAATTGAAGGAGAAATAACTGATGGTGATATAGTCCGGGTAGAGGATTTTGACGGTTATCCCATGGGACGTGGTTTTATCAATCGTAAGTCGAAAATAACGGTTCGTATGATGACCAGAGAACCTGATGTGGAGATAACTGATGAGTTTCTTCGTAATAGAGTTAAGGCTGCCTGGGAATATAGAAAAGCAGTTATTGATACATCATCCTGCAGGCTGATATTTGGTGAATCGGATTTTCTTCCAGGGCTGGTGGTAGATAAATATGAAGATGTCCTGGTGGTGGAATCTCTGGCACTTGGAATAGATAAGATGAAGCCAAAGATACTTAAATTTCTACAGGAGATACTGGAAGAAGAAGGTATAAAAATCCGTGGTATCTATGAAAGAAGTGATGCCAAGATTAGGTTAAAGGAAGGACTTCCAAGAACGAAAGGATTTATCGGTGAGCCCTTTGATACAAAGATACAGATCATCGAAAATGGTGTAAAGTACAATGTGGATGTAGAGAATGGTCAGAAGACGGGATTTTTCCTTGATCAGAAGGGAAACCGTATGGCTATGCAGACTCTGGTGAGAAGAATGAAGGCGGCCGGAGAAAAGGTCAGAGTTATTGACTGCTTTACACATACTGGTTCATTTGCTCTGAATGCAGGACTTGGTGGAGCCGACTCTGTAGTTGGAGTTGATGCTTCTGAACTAGCGATAGAACAGGCTTGTGAAAATGCTGAGCTAAATGGCCTGTCAGACAGAGTATCCTTTATGACAGCCGATGTACTTGATCTGCTTCCTGAACTGATAGAAAAGGGAGAAAAGTATGATGTTGTTATACTTGATCCACCTGCCTTCACAAAAACCCGTGATAAGATAAAGCAGGCGGCCAAGGGATACAGAGAGATAAATATGAGAGGTATGCGTCTCACCAGACACGGAGGTTATTTTGCTACCTGCTCATGTTCACATTTTATGGACTATGAAACATTTACAGCAGTAATAGGTCAGGCTGCAAAGGCAGCACATGTCAGACTTCGTCAGATAGAGTTCCGTACTCAGGCTTCAGATCATCCATTTCTTTGGTCAGGAGCAGACGAGGGATATTATCTGAAATTTTATATATTCCAGGTTCTGGAAGAGAGATAGCTTCTTTTGGAAGCATGCGTATCGCGAGAAGAGTGTCATAAGTGGCACTCTTTTTTCTCTTTGTAGGAAACTGTATTTTCGATTATACAAATACCAATCCGCTAAGGCTTCTTCTTGGTGTGAAAGGAAGATTATTTGATATGCCGAATAAACAATAAATCATACCGAATAAACACTTATGGGTTATAGTTTGATGTGAAATATGATAAAATAATGTCATATTTTTTGAAACCGGAAGTAGAAAAAATGTCAGACACAGTAGATATAAAGATTGTTATTGATGAGAAGTACAGTGATCCCAAGGTTGAGATATATACCAAGGGCGAAACAGAGCTTGTTGATAATATAATTCATGCAATAGAAAATGTATCGAGATACAGTTATCCACCCATACCTGCCTACAAGGATGGTACATTTACGGCTATATCCCAGAGGGATATATATCGTATCAGAACCCAGGGGCGGGAAGTAATACTTGATACTAAGGATGAATCCTATACCTTAAAAGGTACACTATCAAAGTTCGAAAATGATCTGGATGAGGAAAGATTTTTTCGGAGCTCTCAGTCTGAAATAATCAATCTTTATAAAGTTACCTCCTTTGATTTTAATATCGCAGGAACAGTAGGAGTTCTCTTTGACAATGGTATCAGAAGCTATGTGGCAAGAAGATGTATAAAGCCACTGAGAGATAAGTTGAAGAGATCCTTCAATAAAGGAAAGGAGGACTAGGATGAACCTGAAGAACAGATTTTTATATAAGGCCGCTATAGGGTTTTCACTGGGGGTACTTGTAACAATCATAATCAACATGGTATGCAGCACTATAGAAAGTGGTAGTGCAGGAATGTACATTGATGATCTGTCATCCATAAGAGGTGAAAGAACACATATAAGAGTTATGCTGGAGCTCCTTACCGGAGGGCTTCTCGGACTTATCGGAAATGGTGGAGCGGTGGTTTACGAGATAGAAAGCTGGGGGATACTCAAGGCTACAACGACACATTTTGTAATGACAATGACATCGTTTTTTATAATCGGAGTTTTTAATGGGTGGCTGACTCCGGGGATTAGCGAAGTGAATGTTATTATGACATGCATTATGATTTTTGCATATCTTGCTATCTGGATGATACAGTACTTCGTCTATAAGAGGGAGATAGAAATCATCAATAGTGATATTAAATTGCTGAAAAGCAGAGAAGATACATGAAACATGGCACAGAAAGGAGAAGTGTATGGTTAAGAGAGAAAAGAAGATGTTTACTAAAACTGTCGCGGTATTTCTTAGCTCAGTTATGGCATTTGGAATGACGCCCGGGGGTATGGGGGTTGTAAATGCTGAAGAGAGTGTAGACATTGCACCGGTTGCTATTGTGAGCACAGGCTCTGACCCAGTAGAGTGTTTTTCGATACAGGAAGCATTTACTGCTGCAAGTGATGGTGGTGTTATTGAATTACAAGATGATGTTGTGATTGCTGAGGACGAAGAGTTAACATTAAGTGGTGTGGTAACACTTGATCTGAACGGGTGTACATTCACAAATTACGGAACAATAACTGATGGACAGGAAAGACCTATAGTTGGTGAGGGAATTGGTGCAGGACTTATTTTTGACTGCACATATAGTGAGACTCCAGGAACATTTAATAATGCAGGAATGATCAATACAGATTTCCAGTCTTCTACTGGTGATACATTCAATTTTACAGCCGGAGATGTTTCTGGATATTTAGGTATAGATGGAGGTACTGTTAATCTTACGGGCGGTTGTTTCACCGGTGGATTTATGGCTGAAAATGGAGGAAAAGCAGATACTCAGTTAACAGTATCTGATGAGGCCATGGTTGTTATAGATGAAAATACTGCCGTATGTTATTTACCGGGTGAAGATTCTCTTGGATTATCAGTGATTCTTAACGGTGGATACTATAATACTACTCCACAGGATATTGTCGTAGATGGTGGCGAATTTGAAGATCTTGTAACTATTAATGGTGAAATAGAGCAGTTTGATGAATCAAGTCCTCAAAGCGACTGGATAGAAGATTCGGAAGGATTTCCATGGAGAGTAACAGCGAGTGGAGTGAATCCTGAATTATTATCCATTGAAGAAGCAGAGATTGCAGAAATAGATGATAAGACATATACTGGAGAACCTATTGAGCCGGAGCTTACAGTAACATATAAAGGTGATCCTCTGACAGAAGGTGTTGATTATACTGTTTCATATAAGAATAATAAATACGTAGGTAATGCCACAGCAACTGTCACCGGTAAAGGAACATTTACAGGTGAAAATAATGCTTCTTTCAAGATAGTTGGAAGTGGAACTCAGCCTTCTGCAATACAAAATGCAAGTGTTAAGCTTAAAGGCATTGCAAGTGGTATATATAAGGCTTCTCATTATGAAGGTGATTTGACGGGAGATGCAGCAACACTTGAAGTTTCATTTGATAAACAGACTGGTATTAAGAGATACTGGGTTGCTGTATTTACACCTAGTGATTATAAAGCTCCTACCGGAACAATGCCGGATGTTGTAGTAATAGATGAATCAAAGGCTTATTGGGATGAAGGTGATTCAGTAATAACCGTTGGACCTAATGGTGAAACAATAACACAGACTTCTTCACAGATTACGGTTGAGGCGACGGTTATCAATCAGGAATCACAGCCGATGTTTACTGAAAATGATAATATGAATGTTTGCATAGCTGCGTTATCTGACGAAGGAACAGAAACTGGTGGCGAAACTAGTATTCTGGTTCCGTTTGCAACTACAGCTGTTGGAAAGACTTATAATGTTGATGGTGAGGTTGTTCCTGCAAAGAAGAATCTTAAAGATTGTAAAGTATGGTCAGCAGATCCTGTTGAATATACCGGTTCTCCGGTTAAACCTAAGGTTTATGTCAGGGACTGGTCTACTGATTCAGGAAAGTATCTGGAAGAGGGTAAGGATTTTACAGTAACGTATTCAAACAATGTAAAGGTTGGTACAGGTAAAGCTACAGTTACAGGTAAAGGTGATTATACCGGAGAGAATACATGTGAATTCACTATCGTAGATCTAAGTCAGTATAATAACCTGAGTCCGGTTCTTACATCTGTTACTGTTGATTCTATACCTACTGATTCAAAGGGAAAAGTAACTGAAGGAGAAGCTAAGGTTACTCTTGAATTTACAGTTGATGGTAGTGTAAATGAAGCTGAGTTTTATGGAGATTTAGTTTTAGGTGGTGCTGTAGCAGGTAGTGTAGTAGGACCTTGGACAACAGTACGTCCATCTGGTGATTCTTCAGCTCCAGAAGGAGTTACATGGAGAGCAAATACATCAGCTGGAAAGAGTTCATTCATTATTAACGTGCCGGTACAAACACTGAGTTTTGAAGAAGGACAGAGATTATACGAAGAATATAACTCTAAGAAATACTATAATGGTTGTATGGATGGAGATACAGTTAGATTCTACGGAACCAGTTTGGTAAAAGTTGGTGAGAAATTTATAGAAACAAAACAGGTTAATTATGTCGAAGTTCCAATCACAAAGGACAGCATAGGAAAAACATTTACAGCGAAAAACGACCCAGACCAGCCTGATAATCCGGATAAGCCAGACAATCCAGATAATCCAGGTGGTAATGACAAACCGGGCCAGACAGTTGAGCCTACACCGACAGCAACACCGACAGCAGCCCCTACAGATAATCCGGTTACTCCACCTAGCCCGGAACTTGCTGATATAAGTGGTGTTCAGGTTACTGTAGCTCCTCAGACATATACTGGTTCAGCACTTACACCGGCTCTTACAGTTGTAGTCGGAGGTACTACTTTAGTACAGGGTACTGATTATGATGTAGCTTACTCTGATAATACTAATGCAGGAACAGCTAAGTATGTACTTACCGGAAAGGGTGCTTACACAGGAACAAAGGAAGGAACCTTTGAGATAGGCAAGGCTGAAAATACACTTACAGCAAAGGCTAAAAAGAAAAAGCATACAATAAAAGCTGCTAAGATTAAGAATAGAAAGTATAAAATTAAGCAAAAGAATGCATTTAAGATTGGCAAAGCAAATGGTACAGTAACATATAAAAAGACTAAAGGAAATAGTGGTATTACAGTTACTAAGAAGGGTGTAGTTTCTGTAAAGAAAGGTCTTAAAAAGGGTACGTATACAGTTAAAGTAAAGGTAACTGCAGGCGGTGATGCAAATCATTATGCCAAGAGTAAAAATGTATCTTTCAAAATAATAATAAAGTAGAGCGAAATAATCCTCTATTGATTTATTAAACAAAAAAAAGTAGAATAGTCCTGTATTTATTACAGGGCTATTTTACTGCCCATAAAAAGTATTTTAAGGAGGACAAGGATATGCCAGATTTAAATGATTTAAAGGGTGTTGTTGACAAGGCAACTGATGCTGCAAAGAAGGCTACAGATGCTGCAAAAAAGGCAGGTATCGATGAGAAGGATATCGAGAAAGCCAAGGATAAGGTGATTGATGTAGCTAAGGATTTAATGGATAAGAAGAAAGACTGATCAGGATATTATTTCAGAAGTGTCTTATAAGGAGATAGTTTAAGATGAAGTATTATCTTGAAAATTATGAAAATGTATTAAATGAATTAAAATCCAATGAGAATGGTCTGTCTGCTGCTGAGGCAAAGAAAAGACTGGAGGAACATGGAGAAAACAAGCTAGCTGAGAAGGAGCCGGAAAGTCTGATTCACAAATTCTTTAAAGAAATCTGTGAACCTATGACTATTGTACTTATCATAGCTGCTATTATATCAGCTGTTACGGCCATCTTTTCACATGAAGGTTTTGCTGATGTATTTATCATTCTTACAGTAGTAATAGTAAATGCAGTTCTTGGTGTTTACCAGGAGTCAAAGGCCGAGTCAGCCATAGCTGCTCTTCAGGAGATAGCAGCGGCCACTTCAAAGGTTATAAGAGATGGTTCAGTCAGCGTTATACATTCATCTGAACTGGTTCCGGGAGATGTTATATCCCTTGAAGCCGGAGACAGTGTTCCCGCTGATGCCAGAATCATAGAAGCTGCATCCCTCAAGGTTGAGGAGGCTGCGCTTACAGGAGAATCCGTTCCGTCTGAGAAGACTGCAGATGCCCTTTCTACGGAAGGTGCGAGGGATGTTCCTCTTGGCGACAGAGCAAATATGATCTACATGGGATCTTCTGTTCAGTACGGAAGATGTAAGGCTGTTGTAACAGATACAGGTATGACTACTGAGATGGGCAAAATAGCTGATCAGCTGTCAAAGGCTTCTGATGAAGAAACTCCTCTTCAGATAAAGCTTAATGAACTTTCAAAAATCCTGTCAATAATGGTTCTGGTTATCTGTGCTGTTATATTTGCCATAAATATAATCAGAAATCTTGTAACTGGTCAGGGACTCACTGGAGAGTTTTTCATAAATACATTTATGGTAGCTATTTCACTTGCCGTTGCTGCTATACCGGAAGGTCTTGCTGCTGTTGTAACTGTACTTCTTTCTATTGGTGTGACTCATATGTCAAAGAATCATGCCATTATAAGAAAACTTACTGCAGTGGAGACCCTTGGCTGTACAGAAATTATATGTTCAGATAAGACCGGTACTCTTACTCAGAATAAGATGACTGTTGTTCAGCATGTTACTATTTCTGATGGCAGCGTAGATGTAAAGAAGGATGATAATGGAAAGCTTCTTCCTGATGATGACCTCTCAGAGGATGGAAAGCTGCTTATCCGTGGTATGGCTCTTTGCTCAGATGCTGAGTGGGAGACTGATAAAGCAGTTGGAGAAGCAACAGAATGTGCTCTCGTAACAGATGCTGCAAAGAACAGTATGTTAAAGGGAGACCTTAAGAATACATTTGCCAGAGTTGGCGAGGCGCCATTTGATTCTCTCAGAAAGATGATGACAACAGTTCATGAAAGTCCTGAGGGAGGATATCTGCAGTTCACAAAGGGTGCGCCTGACTGTGTACTTGCATGCTGCTCTTATTATCTGAAGGATGGAGAGGTAAAAGAGCTTACTTCAGAAGTCCTGGCTGAGATTAAGAAGGCAAATAAAAACATGGCTGATAAGGCTCTGAGAGTACTTGCTCTTGGATATAAGGCTTATGATAGTGTGCCGGGAGATTTTGCTCCTGAAGCCCTTGAAAAAGATCTGATATATGTGGGACTCTGCGGAATGATCGACCCAATCAGACCTGAAGTAAAGGTTGCTATTGGACATTGTCGTGCTGCCGGAATCAGACCGGTAATGATAACAGGAGACCACAAGGATACAGCTGTTGCCATAGCAAAAGAGCTGGGAATACTTGATGGTTTTGATGAAAATGGAAATGCAGTTACATTTGAAGCTATTACAGGTTCCGAACTTGAAGAGCTGTCAGATGAATACTTTAAGAAGCATGTAGGAGACTACAGCGTCTATGCCAGAGTTCAGCCTGAACATAAGGTTAGAATAGTAAATGCATGGAAAGAAATGGGAAGAGTCACAGCCATGACCGGTGATGGTGTAAATGATGCACCTTCAATCAAGTCGGCTGATATCGGTGTAGGAATGGGAATAACCGGAACGGATGTTACCAAGAATGTTGCTGATATGATTCTTACCGATGATAATTTCGCTACGATAGTTGCTGCGGTAGCAGAGGGAAGAAGGATATATGACAATATCAGAAAGGCAATTCAGTTCCTGCTTTCTTCAAACCTTGCAGAGGTTATTGCTATCTTTATAGCGACTATAATGAATTTTGTGATTCTGAAGCCAGCACATCTGCTTTGGATAAACCTTATCACAGACTGCTTCCCAGCCATCGGACTTGGAATGGAAGAGGCTGAGGCTGACACCATGACACAGCCACCGAGAAAGAAGACTGATGGAATCTTCTCAGGAGGCCTGGGAGTGGATGTTATCCTTCAGGGGGCTGTGATTGCAATACTGACTGTAGTTTCATATGTTGTGGGACATTATTATGAAACAGGTGCCTGGACAGTTGAGACTTCAGCTGACGGCATGACTATGGCATTTCTGACACTGTCGCTTATGGAGATATTCCACAGCTTCAATATGCGTTCAAGAAATACTTCTATTTTCAAGATTAAGAAGCAGAATAAAACTCTCTGGGCTACACTGGTATTTTCAGTTGTACTGACAGTTACTATCCTGTATGTACCAGCCCTCAGAAATCTTTTCTCCTTCAGTTATATCGATGGAAAGGAATTTTTCACAGCAGTAGGAATTGCATTTATCATTATCCCAATAGTAGAGATATCTAAGTTAATAAAGAATGCTGTACGTAAATGATACGACACGTATAGTGTATATCTTATATAAATTTAAAGAATGTTATTAATATACAGAAAACAGCCGGGTGATCAATCCGGCTGTCTTCTTTTTCCACGTATGATCCAGTCAATGATTCGGTCACAGGCGTGGGAATCTGTGTATTCAAAATTGTTTGCTATATACTCTTCAACCTTGTAGTAATCAAAGTCATTATTCTTAATGGCGTCATACATTTCATCAAAGGTTTCTGCAATTTTACCAGGTACATTTGTACGGTAATCTCTATGGAAGCCTCTTTCTTTTGTATATGTATCGATGTCAAAAGCATAGAAGAGCATAGGCTTTTTCATAAGAGAGTATTCATATATATTTGAAGAATAATCGGTGATCAAAAGATCTGTAACATAGAACAGATCATTGATATTTGGATATTCAGAGATATCCATCATCCTGTCTTTATACTCTTCAGGTATAGGAACCGGCTCCGTTACAAAAGGATGCATCTTAAAGATTATGATAGAATTGGTTAGTTTACATAATTCGTAAAGTTTATCCATGTCCAGCTTGTCATAAGGATAATAAGCGTGACGTTTATTCTCTCCACGATAGGTTGGGGCGAAAAGAATAGTGTGGGTTTGTTTACATAATATTGGGTATTTTATAAGCAGTTCAGCAGTTTTTTCTTTTCTGTACTTAACATCCAGATATTCATCAAGTCTTGGCATTCCTGTAGGGAGAACCATTTCATCATTTATTCCCCATACTTCAGAAAAGAAATGACGTATCTTTTTGGAACCTGCGATTCCGTAAGTATACTGCCTGTGTCCAGATTTAGGAGCTGGACTTGCAGGCATTCCAAAGCGGCTATAACCGGTGGATTTAAATCCGGCTCCGGCATGCCATAGCTGTGTGATGACAGCTCCTTTTATGGTGAGCCAGTCAGTAGTCTGGCTGTGGTCGTCCAGAAAGATAAAGTCAGCCTCTGCAATTTTTTTCAAGGTCTTTATCCAGTGAAATATACTGTAATGCTTTGTGGTTATGGCCCGGAGAGCTTCCTTCGGTTTATATCCTTTTTGTATGAGAGCTTTTTTAAGAGCCAGCATATTTGATCCCATTTCCTCACTCTGATCTGACATGAGCAGAATATTGGGATTCTTTTTTCTTTGGATTATACGGGCTTTCCTTCGCTGGATTTCAGGAAGACTTATATTTTTTTGTTTGTCTTTATTTAAGAATCGGCTTTCATAGATTATAAATTGAAGATCTCTATGAAATGCATAATACTCGTGATCGTATATGAATCTGAGGATTGCTTTCGCCAGTTTGTGTCTGGAGGTTCTTATAAAAGACAGAGTATTCTGTTTAAGTCCTAGTCCGGGTATATGGATATCACTTGTTTTTATACTTAGTCCATTTTTGGAAGAGAACTGAACTATGTAAGCACGTTCACTGTGGAAATAGACAAACTTTCGATTCAGGCTTCTCATGTATTTAATTGATGTGGAAAGGATGGTTCCCTTCTTTTGATCGGTATATATTTTAGACGAAGCCTTTGAACCGGAGGTTCTGGATTCAACGAACAGGTTATAGATTCCTACGGGAAGCATTTCGCAGTTTCCGGGATTGGTGATATTTATTTTATACCAGGACGAATTGTCTGGATTATTATTCAGACCGTTAGTTACTAAGAATTCATCTGAGTTACATTTTTTTAGAGGAGCGGAGAAGCTGCCATCAATGCTTCTCAGATATATGGTCTTATCCATTGGAAGTCTGTCTGTTTCAAAATATATCCAGATTCTGTCCCATTTTATATTCTTTATGTTATAATTCATAGAGTTTATCCTTTTGATTTGACATATAGTGTTAAGAAGTCAATATGCATTTCCTGCAAGCAAGCCAGTATTTTGACTTTTGAAACATATGTCGTCACATTATTTGCAGCTCCATTGTAGCAGACTCGCCGGACTGGGGCAAGTTTATCTGCTTCGCGGATATCATGAGATAAATAATATCTTGTATAGAGATATGTTAATGAGGTTTATAGTATGTCAAAGAATAAGAAAAATATAGTGGTTGATCTGACTGCGGCTCTCGCTGTTGCTGCCGGAATATTCACTGGTATGGCCTGGCCGTTCTTCAGATTTATAACCTATGCAGGAAAAAGAGAAGAGAAAGCATCTCCATCAAACAGAAAGAAATGGTTCCTGCTGAAACATACCCAGATCAATCATCCCAGACATGGATATGAAGAAGAATATCTGGCGGCAAGGAAGTGGTGTGAAGAGCAGGATATGCAGGATCTCTATATAAATAGCAGAGACGGGCTGAGGCTTCACGCATTTTATCTTCCGGCGGATAACCCTAAAAGAATTATTCTTCTGAGTCATGGTTATAGGGGAACCTGTTTTGGAAGCATGGGTCACATGGCGAAGTTTCTCCACGAAAAAGATTCGGACCTTTTATTTATAGATCAGAGATGCTGTGGAAAGAGTGAAGGAGAGTACATAACCTTCGGGGCTAAGGAAAAGTATGATATCCTGGACTGGGTTGAATTATTAAATAAGCAAAATGATAGAAATTCGTACGATGATAGGAATGAGTACGATGATGGGAATGAGAACAATAAGAGCAATAGTGGTAAGCTCCCTATATATCTCTATGGTCAGTCAATGGGGGCTGCGGCAGTTCTTCTGGCCAGTGAATATGAACTTCCTGATGAAGTTCATGGACTGATTGCAGACTGTGGATTTCATAGCATGAAACAGCAGCTTCGGGATATAGCCTCCGGCTGGTTCCATCTGCATTGGATAGAACTCCTTCTTATCAGAGTTGATATGTTCTGCCGTATATTTGCAGGTTTCAGAATGAAGGAGACTGATACGACTGAAGCACTAAAGAAAAATGTAAAACCAGTGCTTTTCTTTCATGGTGTAGAAGACACGTATGTTTGGCCAAGGAATTCAGCCCTGAACTATGAACTATGTAAAGCACCTAAGGAACTGGTGATGATTCCTGACGCAAGACATTTATGCAGCTCCTACGTAAGTCCTGAACTCTATAAGGAGAAACTGTTAGAGATGTTTGAAAGATATGATGAAAATTAATTAAGATGAATATTATGATTATCCTTCTCATTAATTGAATAATGAATTTGAGAAAAGAAATAGGATTAATTACAGGTTAACTAGTCAGTGGTCTGGATGCTCGCTTTTTATTTTAATTGTTTCCGTTCGACTGACTTTGCATGGCTGGTTGACACTATATGGTTAGTAGACACTAAATGGCTGGTTGACACTATATGGTTAGTAGACATTACATGGTTGGTTGACATAACTCGACATGCTGGCATTACTTGGTCGACTGAGAAAAATTGAAAGGCAACAATATCAGGTTAAAATACAAATATTGTTGCCAAGGCCATTGAAAATAGATGCTTAAAAAAGATATGTGGCATCAAAAATAAATGAAGAGGTGAAAATTGTTGCCGGGGACATTGAAATTAAGTGGTTGAGAAGATGAAAAGGCAACAAAAACAGCTGAAAGCGCAGTAATTGTTGCCAAGGCCACTGAAAATAAGTACCTTAGAAAGAAATATGGCAACACAAATGAATAAAAAAGTGAAAATTGTTGCCGATGAATAAAATGAGTCAGCGTGGATAGTGAGTGAATGAAACTATCTGTTCTGGCTCATTTTGTTATTCAAGAGAGTTGAGTGAGCGAAGTATTAGTCGACATATCAAACACTTTACTCACATGTGTTCGATATGTCTGAGTCAATTTTATAGGGAGTGTCCATTAAGTCTTCCGGGGGGTAGATATTTCTTTTTATTTGTTGTATTGTCTGCTTCATCAAAGCTAAAGTCAGTGATATGACAGTGATAAAACAGTGATGATTGTTTAGAACTATTAAATAGATTTAAGCATTTCACTGTAAAAAGCTTCTCAGGATAAAGCTTAATGAATTTGGTTTGATTCATGAGAAATACGCTTAAGTAACAAAGGAGAGAGTATGAGAAAAGAGTATCCGCTTACAGCAGCACAGAATATGCATTATCAATGGATAAAGGAATATGGGACTCAGCAGGTTTCCGGTGTGAGTATAGTTGCTTCTCTAAAAGCCGAACTTGATTTTGGTCTTTTGAAGAAATGTATCCAGCTGGAGATGGAGAGATACGGCTGTATGAGACTTCGTTTTACAAAGCCTGATGAAAAGGGAGATATAAAGCAGTATCTGATAAAGCATGATTCCAGAGATATCCCACTAAAGGATATGACAGGCATGACACTTGCCGAGGCGGATGATGTAATGCAGAATTGGGCATACGAAACTATGGATGGAAATAATCGACCTATGTGCGATGTGACAATGGTTAAGCTTCCTGAAGGTTATAACGGCTTCTTCATTCATATGGATCATCGTCTTATAGATTCCTGCGGACTTGTAGTAATGGTAAATGATCTGATGCAGCTCTATACACATTATCGATTTGGTGCTGAATATCCTGCGGATTTGGCAGATTTTGAAAAGGTGCTGGAATCAGACCTTCAGAAAGCCAATAATGAGAAACGATTTGCGAGAGATAAGAAGTTCTGGGATGATCAGCTGGATCAGCTGGGTGAACCTTTGTATTCAGATATTCAGGGACCTGGGGTTCTGGAGGAAGCTAGAAAGAAGCATAAGAATAAGAAACTGAGAGCTGCAGATATTGAAAGAAACGAGCTTTTTGTAGCAGTTAAGGATTACATCCTTGAACCTGAACCAACAAAAGGTCTGATGGATTTTTGTATGAACCATCAGCTTTCAATGACAAATCTGCTCCTGCTGGGTATCAGAACTTACCTTTCAAAAGTGAATAACGGACAGGAAGATATAACTATAGAGAATTTCATTTCAAGGCGTTCAACTCATGATGAATGGACCTCTGGTGGAAGCAGAACCATAATGTTCCCGTGCCGTACAGTAATCCCGGGAGATATGGATTTTCTTTCTGCAGCATATGAGATACAAAATGTTCAGAATCGTATCTACATGCATAGTAACTATGATCCGGCTCTGATCCGGGAGGAGATGAGAAAGAGATACAAGACTCCGGAGGATACAACCTATGAGAGCTGTTATCTCACCTATCAGCCGATGCCGGTACATATGGATAATCCATTTTTAAATGGAATTCAGATGCATTCCAAGTGGTTTGCAAATGGAGCAGCCACCAAGAAAATGTATCTCACCGTATCACATACCGAAAATGGTGGAATGAATTTCTCATATCATTATCAGACAGCAAAGCTTACTGAGAAAGATATGGAGCTTCTATATTATTACATGATGAGAATTCTGTTCACTGGTATTTCAAACCCCGATATGAAACTCAGTGACCTCATGAACCTGGTGTGAGTTTACGAGGAAAATTCTTTTCATCTTAATGCGTGAAAGAGAAATAATAAAACGATAGGTAATAAAACAATAAGAAAAAAACAATAAGAAAAAAACAATAAGAAATAAACGAAATATAATCGTTAATCAATAATGATAAAAAATTAATGATAAATAATAAATAAAAGATAAACATAGTATCAAATATAGAGGAGGAAAAAACTATGATGAACGTAGCAGAGGAATTTAAGAAAATAGTAGCGCAGTATTGTGACATTGCAGCAGAAGATATGACTGACGAGATGAGTCTTCGCGAGGATCTCGGTCTCAGCTCACTGGATTTTATGACATTTCTTGGAGAGATAGAGGATACCTTTGATGTTGAGCTTGATCTGGATAGAGCGGTTCAGGTACGCACCATTGGGGAAGCTCTGTCTATGATGGATGAACTTGTTGCAGCATAAATTGAGTCTAAGAAGCTGATTACATAGATTCATATAGTAAGGAGAGAACAGATGAATACAATACGCGAGATCTGGGATAGTGCATTAGATAAATATGCTGAGCTTCCCGCTGTAAGATGGCTGGTAAAAAAAGAAGTAGAAGAATGCAGCTATGGTGAGCTGAATGATTCCATAGTAGCAGTGAGAAAAGGACTTAATAAAGAAGGCTTTGATGGTGCCCATATAGCTATGATAGGAACTGCATCTGTCAGCTGGATAGGAACCTATCTGGGAATTACGACAGGAAATAATGTGGCTGTTCCACTTGATGCAGGCCTTCCTGAAGAGAATCTAATAGAGCTTCTGAGGGACTCAGATGCAGAGGCTCTCTTTCTTTCACCAAAGGCTAAATCTATGATAGAAGCAATCAAAGATGATTGTCCGAAGATTCGTAAGATATGGTTATTAGAGGAAGCTTCAAATACAGATTCAGAGGAAGGGTATGAAACTCTGGCAGATCTTAAAGCTCTGGCTGAAGGTCAGGAGGATGTATCCGGACGAAAGGCCGAAGAGGTTGCAACTCTGATATATACCTCAGGAACCACAGGAAAAAGCAAAGGCGTAATGCTGACTCAGTCTAATCTTTCTCAGAATGTTGAATCAGTTCCCTATAGTGCTGAGCCTGGCTGTGTACTTCTTAGTGTACTTCCGGTGCATCATGCATTTTGTCTGGTTATGGACTGGCTGAAGGGCTTCTCCCTTGGAGCAACAGTATGTATCAATGATTCTTTCATGCATATGATCCGTAATATGGGCATATTTAAACCTGACGTAATGCTTATGGTGCCTCTTATGATAGAGACAATCTATAAAAGACTCTCAGCAGTTGATCCATCACTTCCAGCTGAGGCAGTAGCTGCAAGTGTATTTGGAGGAAATCTGAAAATCATCTTTACAGGTGGTGCACATCTGGATCCTTTCTATATAGAGCGGCTGGAAAAATACGGAGTGCAGGTACTTGAAGGCTATGGAATGTCAGAGTGCTCACCGGTCATCAGTTCAAATACTCCGGAGTGTCATAAAGCAGGTTCCATAGGTAAACCACTTCCAAATGTAAAAGTACGTTTTGAAAATGGTGAGATTCAGGTACAGGGCAGCAGTGTTATGAAGGGGTATTACAAAATGCCTGCTGAAACAGAGGAGACTCTCAGAGATGGCTGGCTTCGTACCGGAGATAAAGGTTATCTGGATGAAGATGGATTCCTGTTTATCAACGGCCGTGTTAAAAATCTTATAATTCTGTCCAATGGAGAAAATATATCTCCGGAAGAAATAGAAAATAAACTGGGAATAAATCCACTGGTAGGTGAGGTTGTTGTAACAGGCGAGAATAATGGGCTGACAGCAAGAATATACCCAGATCAGGATGTAATCAAAGTAACAGGACTGGAAGCGGACGAAGTAAAAGCTGCTCTTGAAAATATTCTTAAAGAATATAATCAGAAGCAGCCAACATATAGACAGATTATTTCACTTGTTGTAAGAAAAAATCCTTTCCATCGAAATGCTACCGGTAAGATTGTCAGAGCAGATGCAAGTTTGGATGAGTGATAACAATTTCTGAATAAGTCAAATAGAATCGAAATATGTAAAAAAAGAAAATGTGTTACTAACTTACTTAGGATCTGACAGGTACGGTAATATTCCGGATAAAAATATTTTCGATAATATTTCAGCTATATCTTCAGCGGGGGTCTTAAAGTCCTCCGCTGTCCATTTGTGAAGAACACCGAGAGTGCTTCCGATGGCACCAGCTATAAGATAGGAGAACTTGCTTCTATCCTGTGGAGCCGAAATGGATGCTGGCGTTACATCAGTTATATACCTGTGAAACATTGTAATGGCCTTCTCAAAAAAGGCATCTCCACGTGGAGTCTGAACAAGGTTTGCCAGAAATGGATTCTTCCTGGTGTAATTACATATGGCAAGAAAATAGGAATGACAAATATCGAGGTCATTCTTTGGGTGGAAGCTTTCCATCATTGTGAAAATATCCTGAATGGTTTTATCCTCAGCAGCTACCATAAGAGCCGGGATATTCTCATAATGGTTATAAAATGTGCTTCGTACTATGCCGGCTTTTTTTATTACATCAGAGACTGTTATTTTTTCTAGATCTTTTTCCTTCAGCAGTAGAAAGAAGGCTTCATATATAGCTTCCTCGGCAGTGCTGTAACGTTCATCAGATTCGTTCATTTTGATACTCCTTTTTTACTCTGTCGATGCTTATCCTGCAAGAAGGAATGCATGTACCTTTGATAACTGTGCTTTAGTATAACACAAAATAACAGAAAAGAACTCCCAATTATTGATGTAGGAGTTCTTTTTCGATTAATTGATATTAATCAGTATATTATTAAAATTCTGAATATCTCTCTAGTTAGCGGCATCAATCCAGAATAGCTGTCCGTCTCCATCAACATCTTTATACTGTTCGATGTTGGCTGAATTATCCTTGCTTCCCCAGGAAACA
>CACZOE010000063.1 GCA_902782695.1 uncultured Lachnospiraceae bacterium
AGGAAACTGATAAGGTAAAGGATGTATTTAGAGAAAAGCTTAAGAATGATCTGGATGCGCAGAAAGAATATAATGAAAACGACGGTAAAGAGGTATTTGAATTAGATGATCACCATATAATGACTTATGCCAAGGATTTTGTTAAGGCTGAAGCTGACAGAACTGATAAGTTTCATTTATATAAATTCAGGAATGAAACTACAGTAGAAAGATATATGAATATTCTCGGACTGGAGGCCAATGAAAAAACTGCTTTTCTAAATAAATTTAATGCCAAGGCAGATGAAAAGATTAAGGACGTCTTTGAACGTGAAATAACCAAGAATATGTCTCCTGAGGAGAAGGAAAAAGTCACTGAAAAAGATGTATTTGCATATGCCCAGAATTACAAAAATCAAGAATTTGATAGAATGAAAAAAGAAGGCAGAGATGTACCATTTATTAATTACGGTCTTAAAATAAGAGATGATTATTTTAGTGCCTTTGAGGTTTCGGGTGACAGAAAAATTCAACAGATGGTAAGTTTGCTCTCTTCTGAATCAAGCGGTGTCGATCCAAAGAGTAATCCTAAGACTCAGGTTGAGAAAGATTTTAAGAACTGGGCTAAGACAGAAGGCGAAAAGTTTGTAGAAGAAAACAAATTAATAAATCTTGGAACTACCATTGATGTAATTAATGAAAAGACTATTAACAATCAGCCTATAAAAGTTCGTGAACATAAGGATGTAAAGCAGTATCTGGATTCACAGGTTACAACGACTAATGATTTGTTCCTGAGAGGTGTAATTGACGCACTTGAGGCTACAAAGACCGGTAGTGGTACGTTCCATTCAAAGAATACTGATAAGTATAATAACATGCTTAAGGCTTTGAAGAAGTATGAGAACAAAGTAGCCATGATAAACACTGAAGGAACTGATGGATTACTCGAGACTAAACAGGCTCTTATAGAAGCATGTAAGAATTATGTTCTGAGAAGAAAGAGTAAGAGAAGCACAGACTTCGGTGAGGCGAGATTCGAGGCTGCTGCTACACTTCTCTATAAGCTTATGCCGAAGAACGAATACACACAGTGGATGAATGATGTTAATTCTCACCGTAGTGATCCGGCAGATCAGGTTACCTGGGAAAAGCTTGCTACGCAGGAAGCAAAATATTTTACCAGTGCTCAGTCTAAGATCGAAGATTCTCAGAGTGCATCAAATGGAAACAGAACCAGGATACCTGAAACCTGTAGTGATAAAATGGCATTAATAGATAATCTGTATGGGTTTAAGCCGGCTACAAATGCTAATCTGATTGAATTATTCGGACAGGAAAATATAAATGAGAAGATGATTTCTGCAGAAGCAGGTTTCGTACCAATCGGCTCTTCAGAAGTAAGAAAGAGCCTTTCTGAGAAGGATTTTGCGGCTCTTGCATATGCCGGAACCATGACGACAGAGGCTGCAGCAGAGGAAAACAGACACACTGCTTATCCTCAGCTTAAGACCCTTGTTACCGGAAAGTATTATGGAACCGAGTTTATGAAGGAACCTATACCGTCAGAATGTAAATATCATCTGGATGCTATTGTAGCAGGTAGAAACAGTGCTATAAATGCCATGAATGAATATGCTACAGGAGATAAATATCCTCTGGCGCATGTAATATCATCCGGTATCAGACATATAGCTGCAGCTGCAAGAGCAAGTGAAAAGGTGGATGATAACTTTATTCTCTACAGTGAGATGGGAAGCCGTCTTATGGAAATGCTCGAAAGAGATGAAGAGCTGAAGACTCTTGCAATCACTAAGAATGAAACAGAGAAGATTAAGGAAGATTATGAGTTTATTAAGAGCATAAATGAGGCTGCTAAGATACGTAAGAATTCAGTGGAAGCATCCAAGAATCTTGAATGGTTTGCTGAAAACAAACCGGATGCAAAGGGAAGCGAGAAAGAGGAACTGGTTACAGATATTGTTATGAATAAGTTCCTGGATTACTCTGTCAAGAAACACGCTGAAAAACGTGAATCAACAAATACTTATAAGAAGTTAAATGAAGATGCTTTGGCTGTAGCCCAGGGAGCTATGAAAGGTCTTGTGGCTGCAAGGCAGGCACATGCAATAAGTGATGAGGAGTTTAAACGTCAGGCCAAGATAGTTGATGATCAGGTATCTCTTGAGAGACTCATACATGCTGACCGTAGTCGTAATGGTACTCTTGAAGTAATGGTTCCAGATGATGAATCAGTAAAAGAACTGAGAAAGAATATAAAGGAACTGGTTAAAGACTCCGGTATATGTAAGAAGTCAATTGCTGATATACAGAAAGAATTAAAATCAGAGAAGAAGCTGGTAAGTAAGCTCGCTTCATTATCAAAGAAGACACGTGAGACTAAGTTAGCTGAGCAGGCAAGGAAAGCCGCAGAGAAGAGACTTACAACACCAACACTTTAAAAATAATCTAATCTATTCAAAAAGGTGACAGTTGAACCAGGTTCAAACTGTCACCTTTTTTTCATCCTCGCTACGCTCGAACCTGGGAGCCCTCGGCACTATGTGCCGTATCCCAGAGCTGAATGTTGC
>CACZOE010000064.1 GCA_902782695.1 uncultured Lachnospiraceae bacterium
ACCTTCAGCAACTGTATCAAATACAGCCTTGTATGCCTCATCCATCTTGCCTACTGTCTTCTGAAGATCGATGATATGAATTCCGTTACGCTCTGTGTAAATGAACTCATCCATCTTAGGGTTCCATCTTCTTGTCTGATGTCCAAAGTGAACACCTGCCTCGAGTAACTGTTTCATTGAAATAACGCTCATAATATACCTCCTGGTTTTTTCTTCTGCAGATCGTTTAAATACGTTAAACCGCCCTATGAGCACGCACATCAGGACTTCCCTGAGTACTAAAGCAGCACCATACGTTTAAACCTGCATGTATTTTTTCGCGCAGAGTCGCGCGAAGGTTATAATAACACAAGAAACCCCTTATTGCAAGGGGTTTCTCAATGTTTTTGTATTAAATTTCCGGCTCTATTTTACTGACCCTGAGTCATAAGGATTTTGGCTATATCTTCGTACTTAGAACCTTCCTTGATTTCAAATTCTCCGATGTGGAGTTTTGAATCATAACCCTTTTCGATGAGCCATGTATTAAACTTCGTAGCTGAGTCAACCAGTCCCTGCTGCTCTAAAAGAGATGATATGGTTTCAGAACCCATTCCTGAAGTTACTGTAATCTTCTTTGAAGCTCCTGATGACTTATTGTCATCAGTTTTTTCCTCAGCTTTATCATCCTTCTTGTCTTCCTTAGCAGGCTCTTCTGTAGCTTTCTCTGTAGTAGCTTCTGTTGTTGCTTCAGTGGTTGCCTCTGTTGTTTTCTCTGTTGTAGCCTCTGTTGTTGCTTCAGTGGTTGCCTCTGTGGTCTTCTCTGTAGTAGCTTCTGTTGTTGCTTCAGTGGTCTCTTCTGTCGTTGCCTCTGTAGTAGCTTCTGTTGTAGCCTCAGTGGTTTCCTCTGTTGTTATTTCCGTTGTATCTTCAGCTTCTTCGGTAGTTGCCTCTGTAACTACACTTGATTCTGAATTATTATCGGAGGCATCAGCCTTTTTATTTGTAGTAGCATATGCAGCATACATAATAATGACTCCGATAAGTATTCCTATACCTATTCCTCTAAGTAAATACTTCGTATTCATATATTATTCTCCCTGCTTGTCAATAATAGACTTTACCTCTTCAACTCCCAGACCGAGTACCTTTGATATCTCAAGTATGCTGAAACCAGTCTTATACATTTCAAGTACATTTCCTACTGTATCACCGTCTGTGATATCGATGCCTTCTTTCTCAAGCATCTCTTCAAGTCCGGACTCCTCAGCCTGTTCCTCTATCTCACCGATGATGTCCTCAGCAGACTGTTTTGCTTCTTCAACAACTTCAGTCTTTTCAGCTTCGGTCTTTTCAGCCTCATCATCCTTCTTTTTCTTTTTACCTTTTTTTCTACTCTTCTTTTCTTTAGCAGTTTCTTTCTTTGCTTCTTTTTTCTCAGACTCTTCAGGCTGCTGTGTCTGTTCTTCCTGAGCTGTCTCTTCTGAAGCCTCTGCTGTTTCTACTGCTTCAGCCTCTTCCTTCTGAGAATCTTCAGTATTATCAGTAGCTTCTTCTACTACTTCCTCTGAAGTCTCCTCTGAAACAGTTTCCTCAACAGGCTGCTCAGCAGGCTCTGAAACAGCTTCCTCAGCTACTTCTACAGCCTTACCCGCTGCTGCTGCATTTTCCTGAATCTTGGAAATGCTCTCAGCTGCAAGACTTTCGATTACAGCCTTCTTCTCATCAAGACCATCAGAAAGCTTCTGGAAATCATTCTTCATATCCTCAAACTTCTGATCATATCCATCTATCTCAGACTTAATCTTCTCAAGTCTCTCAGTCTCACTCTTCAGCTTATCAAGACCAGCCTTATACTCATCTATAACTGAAAGAGAAGTCTTTATCTCCTTCTCCTTTTCAGAAACCTTGTTATAGATATCCTTTACTTCCTTTTTATTCTTCTCTATGTCAGATGCTACTTCGTTGTAGTAGTTCTCCATCTTCTTTGTATTTTCAGAAGCACGCTCATCCAGCTGTCTGACATTGTCATCAACCTTTTTAGCGATGGTCTTGTCACTCTTCTTTATTTCATCATTTATAGCTGAATTAATATTCTTTGAAACAGTATCCTTTATCCTCTTCTTGCTATATTCATTGATGAAACCATCTGTAAGTTTTCTGAGCTGTTTCTTCTCATTTTCTGTAAGCTCACCCTTTACATTTTCGGCATCTGTCACTGTTTTTTCATCAGTAGAACTATCCCCCTCAGGAGTCATAACACAGCTGATGATAATCGCAAGAATACCAATGATAATCAACACTATAACTGTAGCATTCATAAAACCTTTTCCCCTCATATTAATTATTGGCTTAACACCGGCTAATAGTATAGCATGTTTACATAACATTCTGCAAGCACAAAATGTACGTCATGGAGTTACCGTGAATAGTTTAATATATCAAAGAAAAATGTGTCAAAGGGACGGTTCTTTTCACACACCTTTGACACATTTGTCATTACATGCTTTCCATATAGCCGCATTCTTTATCTGAACAAACAGCCTTCTTTCCTTTTACCACCATGTACTTACCACACTTAGGACAAGGCTTTTTTATCGGCTTGTTCCAGGACATAAATTCGCATTCAGGATAATTAATACATCCATAGAATGGACGACCTTTTTTAGTATTTCTTCTGACTATGTCGTTTCCACAATCAGGACATTGTACACCGATTTTTTCATAATACGGTTTTGTATTTCTGCATTCCGGGAAATTCGGACAAGCCAGGAACTTACCAAACGCACCATATTTGATAACCATATTGGCACCGCAGTTCTCACATACTTCATCAGTGGCTTCATCGGCTATCTTTATCTTCTCCAGATTTTCGCTGGCGCTGTTAACTTCCTTTTCGAGATCAGGATAGAAATTCCTTACAACGACTTTCCAGTCTATCTGTCCGTCACCGATACTATCCAGAAGTGATTCCATATTTGCCGTAAACTCGATATCAACTATTTCAGGAAATGCAGTTTCCATGATACCGCTAACGACCTCACCCAGTTCCGTAATGTAAAGGTTCTTTTGTTCTTTTGTTATATATCTTCTGTTCAGGAGTGTTGAAATAGTCGGCGCATATGTAGATGGTCTTCCTATTCCGTTATCCTCCATAGTCTTTACAAGAAGTGACTCTGTGTAATGTGATGGTGGCTCAGTGAAATGCTGTTTTGCTTCAACCTTATCAAGCTCAAGTACATCTCCTACTGAAAGCCCCTTCAAATTCTGTTTTGCTTTCTCTTTATCTTCTTCAATACTGTAGATATTCTGATAACCTGCAAAACTGAGCTCGCTCTCAGAACACTTAAGTACCTCACCGGAGGCATTTACAGTTACTGTAAATATGTCATAAACTGCATTTGTCATTCTGCTGGCAACAAATCTTTCATATATCAGCTTATACAGTTTATACTGTTCAGCACTGATAATTCCCTTAAGTGATGCCGGCGTCCTGTTTACATCAGTAGGTCTGATAGCCTCATGTGCATCCTGAATCTTCTTTTTACTGTCGTTATTATCTTTAGATTCCTCGGCCACATATTCTTCGCCAAAGGTTCTTCTTATATAATCTCTCGCGCTTCTGTCAGCCTCTTCCGAAACACGAATGGAATCAGTTCTGAGATAAGTTATAAGACCTACGGTTCCCTGACCTTTTATCTCAACACCTTCATACAGCTGCTGTGCAATACGCATAGTTTTTGATGTTGCATAATTAATTCTGCTGGCAGCTGTCTGCTGAAGCGTACTTGTTGTAAATGGAACCGGTGCTTTTTTAATTCTCTGAGTACTCTTAATGTCAGTGATCTTAAATTCACTATTTTCTAAAAGCTTCTTTAACTCAGCAGCACTCTTTCCATCCTTGATTTCCTTTTTCAGATTAAATACTACGGACTTCTTCTGTCCAGGTACAAAAAGGTCTGCACCTATGCTCCAGTATTCTTCCGGAATAAATGCATCTATCTCTTTCTCTCTGTCAGATATCATTTTCAGTGCAACTGACTGAACTCTTCCTGCAGAAAGACTTCTTTTTCCGAGTTTTTCCCAAAGAAGCGGACTTATCTCATAACCCACAAGTCTGTCTACCACTCTTCTGGCCTGCTGAGCATCCACCAGATCCATATCTATGGCACGGGCATTCTTGATAGAATCCTTTACCGCATTCTTTGTTATCTCATTAAATGTTATTCTTTTATAATTCTTCTCATCCAGCTTCAGTGCTACTGACAGATGATAAGATATTGCTTCCCCTTCACGGTCCGGGTCAGTTGCAAGATATACAAAATCAGCCTTCTTTGCAGATTTCTTAAGTGACGCAACCAGGTCCCCTTTTCCCCTGATAGTTATATAATGAGGTTCGAAATCATTATCCTTATCTATTCCGATGCTGCTCTTAGGAAGATCTCTTACATGTCCCTCAGATGCAATGACCTCATAGTTTTTACCAAGGAATTTTTTTATAGTCTTAGCCTTAGTAGGCGACTCTACTATTACTAAATTCTTAGCCATGACTCCTCCAAATACACTTTATGTTTCGGTACTATACACCAAAATTTTTTTTATTGCAAGAGAAATATATATGCATACTGCTACACCAGAAGGTAATAACTCTGCTCAATACTCCTTATTTTCCCCATCTCTTCAAGACTTCTGATTTCCCTGAGTGTACCTGAAATATCCATGTCATTCGCCCTGATAAGGTCATCTATATATACAGGTTCATAGCCCAGCATTCCAAGGATTTTTTTCTGCGTCTCAGTCAGGCTATCTTTCTTTTCTTTCTTACTATCCTTTAAACCAGCACTTTTATTTCTTCTACTTTTTGAACTCTTATCTGTTGTATCATACACCACCTGACCATCACCATTTGCATAATCATGAGCATTCTTTTCATCAGCCGCTCCCGTCCCTGACACATTTACATTTCCCTTCTTCATCAGATAATCTGCCTCCAGGACATACATGATTATGTCTGCCGGTGAATCCACAAGCATGGCTCCATTTTTTATGAGATTATTCGCCCCCTTTGACATCATATCTCCGACTCTGCCCGGGATCGCATATATGTCCTTCCCCTGCTCCAGGGCATAATCCGTAGTGATAAGTGTCCCGCTCCTGAGAGCCGCTTCCACCACCAGTATTCCATCCGAGAGTCCGCTGATTATCCTGTTTCGGAGTGGGAAATGCAGCGGCAGATGTGCCTCTCCGGGCTCATACTCAGAAAGCACCAACGCATTTTCACACATATACTGATATATCTCAAAATTTGTTCTCGGATAACATATATCCACTCCGCCCCCAAGCACCGCTATAGTCTTTCCACCCTCTCTCCTGGCTCCTATATGAGCCCTGGAATCTATTCCCATGGCCATGCCACTCACTATCACAAATCCTTTCCTCGAAAGCTCTCCTGCATACTCATCAGCTACATTCATCCCATAATGAGTCGGACGTCTGCTTCCGATTATTCCTATGGAGTGCTCCTGATCTGCAAACTGTATATCTCCTCTGTAGTAAAGAGCC
>CACZOE010000065.1 GCA_902782695.1 uncultured Lachnospiraceae bacterium
AGAAGTTCTGTGTACATCTTTATATTTGTCATTGGTGTTTTCGTCTGATGGGATATATCGGATATAAACTGCTCCAGCCGATGCCTCTCTGTCTCCAGATTCTTATTGGATAAAGCTGAGCTGCCAAGAAATTCCTTCCACCTGGATTCAAGCCTTGATAGCTTTGTCTCATCATATTCACTTTCAACAAAACTACCTTCAATAGCAGCATCCAGCATTTCTTCCAGCCGGGCAATAGTTTTATTTTCAAACATTTACTGTCACCTGTATCTAACCAGTTATATCTATATCAACTAGTCGAATCTATATCCTTGTCCATAAACAGTACTGATATGCTTCATATCTGCACTGCCGTCAATCTTGCTTCTCAAACGATTAATGGTAACTGAGAGTGCATTTTCATCCACAAATTCACCATCATTTCCCCATAACCTGTCCATGAGAATATTTCTTGTGAGCACCCGGCCCTTGTTGTCTAAGAAAATCTTTAAGAGTCTCTGTTCATTAACACTCAGGATTATTTCTTCTCCACCCTTTTTAAAGATAAGTCTGTCAAAATCAAAGGTCATATCATCCAACTCATATATGAGAGATTTATTTAAATCAGGCTGAGCCGAAGACGAGTTTGACATCTCACTTCTTCTGATAAGCGATGCAACTCTCGCTCTAAGAACTGCCAGACTGAAAGGTTTTGTCAGAAAATCATCCGCTCCCAAAGTAAGTCCCGTCACCTCATCCATTTCCAGATCATTGGCTGTAAGTATCAGGACTGGAACATTACTTCTCTCACGAACATATTTTAAATAATCATAACCACTTCCATCAGGAAGATTCAGGTCGAGAATGATAAGACTAAGCTCCTCTCCATAGGTATCAAAACCTGTCTTTGCATCCTGAATGGTATACTCCTTGTGAAATGAATTATTATCACTAAGTGTAATAGCCACTCCTTCGCTGAGGGAACGATCATCCTCTACTATCTGTATATTCATTTGTAGATATATCTCCAATTTCTAATTATTTATATTATGAGAAGAAAAATCAGCTTCTGATAAGTTATATCGAGAAGCAAAAATCACTGAGGAATCTGAGGCACTTCCTTTAGTACTGATTTTTCTTTATTCTTCTCCTCTTCCCACTCTTTTATAAATCCCTCTTTTGTCTGTCCATACTTCTCCATGAACTGATTTTCAGAGAGAGTGGTATAGTCATTTATTTTTTGAATATTACTCATCTCTTAACCCCCTAATAAATTATATGTATCATTATATGCTTTAGGTGTAAAAAGCTCAAGAATCCTTTAGATAATAATTTTGAATTGTGATAGAATACGTTGTAACAATAAAAAAAGTGAGAACATTATGAAGGATCTTGTTATCAGAAAAGCAACAATGAATGATCTGCCGGAACTTCGAGAGTTATACCTGGCGCTGGAAGAAGATGGTGTCAGATACCAGCCTGAGCATTTTGTAATAGGCGAGCGTACGGATGACTTTTTCAAATCCATCTTTAATAGCGACACTCAGGATATTCTGGTAGCAGATATCTCCGGAAAAGCTATCGGCTTCGTACATGTGATGATTCTTAAGCAGAAAAAAGTATCCTGCTTAAAACCACAGAGTGTAGTTTATTTGCAGGATTTATGTGTTCGTGAAGATATGCGTAGTGAAGGAATCGGTACTCAGCTCATACGAGCAGCTAAGGACTATGGAAAAGAAAAAGGCGTCGATTTCATACGCACCCAGGTCTTTCCCCAAAATGTCGACGGCCTACGATTTTATGAACGTAACGGCTTCTGTGAAATGATGAAGACCATCGAATGCCAGTCCCTTGATTAATCACTTTATTCCAGCCACTCTAAGACTCTTGATTTCAGGAGCCTTCCAGAGCCCTTGGCATCATTTTCCGTAGCTTTCTCTCTTTTTGTTGCCGCTACTTCCTCTCAGATGCTTATTTCCAGCATCCTTGGCATCAATTTCCGTGGCTTTCTCTCTTTTTGTTGCCGCTGCTTCCTCTCAGATGCTTAATTTCAGGAGCCCCGGCATCAATTTCCGTGGCTTTCTCTCTTTTTGTTGCCGTTTAACTACAGATTGACCGGCTCCATCAGTAACAAACCTTTTCATATCATTTACTTAAATTTCAGATAAACTAAGCTCCGCCAAAGCCTTCTTCAACCTTTCAATCTCAGCATCTTTCTCAACAATCACTTCTTCTTTTACAGAAAGTGCTTTTTCTTTCTCAACAAGCGCTTCTTTTTTCTTTGCATTTTCCTCTTCCAAAGCTTCTATTCGGTCAAATAGTTTATCAACCTCCAAGTCAAGGGATTCATCGTATAACATACTACCAACCTCCTCTAAACTTTTATTTATCCAACATGTTTCCTTTTTATTTCTCCAACGCAGCCTCGATAAATCTCACTGTCTCAACAAGTATTCGCTCTGTTTCAGGGGTGCGGGTTCCCATGGTTGCAAAGGCATGGAAAGCGCCCTTCATCTGAACCATATGGACCTTTACGCCGGCTGCTCTACATTTTCTATAAATGATCATGGAATCTGCGAAAAGTGTTTCGTTATAATCACAGGTCAGAAATACAGGCGGGAATCCCGTATAGTCTCCATAGGCCGGTGATATGTATGGGTTAGTCAGGTCTTCACCATCTGCATAAGCTATGCTCATAGCCTGCTCAAAACCCTCAAAAACAGTAAAGTCTTCTATCTCATGTACACTCCTGTCCAGAAAACCTGTAAAATCAACTAATGGACTGTGCGCTATAACTGCTGCGATACTTCTTCTGCCTCTATCTCTTGCTTTAAGTGCCAGTGCCAGGGACAGATTCCCGCCGGCGCTTTCTCCTGCCAGAACCAGTTTTGAATCCGGGTATCTCTTCCTTATCGCCCGAAGGATGTTGTAACAGTCCTCCAGCCCATTTGGAAATTTGTGCTCAGGCGATAAACGATACTCTGCAGATATAACCCTGTAGCCAGAGTATTTGGCAAGCATGGAACAATATGACCTTGAAGCTGAAGCACTTCCTGATACAAATCCCCCTCCATGAATGTAAAGAATTATAATCCTGTCGCTAACATTTTCCGGCACCAGAATCTCAGATATAGTACCTCCGATTCTGACCCTGTATCCCTTAACCCCCTTTTCCTTTGGAATAAAAGTATAACTCAGGTTTGGAATAACTCTTGCCTTTTCCCAATCCACAGTAAGCATATTTTCGTCAAACTCTCTGCCCTTTGTCAGAAGCTTCACCACGCTCATATTTCTTGTCATTTCTTTACTTGTTGCAGTTCTTACTACAATAGACATATATTACCTTATTCCCTTCTCATTAATGTGACATAAGTGTCAAGATTAGAAACAAAAATTATTTTTCTTCTCCCAGCCGATAGTGGTTGCGCTGTCATGTCCCGGATAGACTCTGGTTTCTTCCGGAAGAACAAAGAGCTTCTCACTTATATTTGTAATCAGCGCTTCTCCATCCCCAGTAGGAAAGTCTGAACGTCCAACGCTTCCATGAAAGAGAGTATCTCCATCAAAAAGTACCGGATAGACGACGCCGAAACCTGTATCGGAATCATCACTCTTACTTCCATCTGCACCTTCTTTATGAGCATCCCCTGAATTTTCTTCAGAACTATCATCTGTTATTTTTTCCATAAAATAGCACATTCCCCCTATAGTATGTCCCGGAACCTCGATACATTTAAACTTAAGCCCTATAACCTCCAGCTCGTCTCCTTCAGACACTGTCCTGTCTGCCTCCAGCGAAATGGGGATACCCAGAAACATCAGTGAAAGATTTGACCCCGGATCTTTAAGTAGTGGTGCATCGTTTTTTCCGATTATTACTTCTGCATCCGGAAATTCTTCCTTCACTCCTTTCACTCCATCCATATGATCAAAGTGAGCATGTGTAAGAATGATAGAAACCACCTTTGCCCCGGCTTTACGAACCTCTCTTAGTAATGTATCAGCGCTGCCCGACGCATCTATCAAAACAGCCTCATTAGTAGCTTCATTTATTATGGTATAACAGTTCGTTCCGATTGGTCCGGAAACGACTCCTGAAAATTTGTACATATCCTTCCTCCATATTCTATTTCCTATAAAGTAAAACAAAAGGCACCCTTAATAAACATAAGGATGCCTGAAATAACTGATGCTGAAAATCTTTATCTAGCCCTGGGTTCTTTCTATATCTATAATACCTTCTATACTCCTGATCTTCGCTGTCAGGGTATTCAGATCGTCCTTTGACTTTACGCCGAACTGGATATTAACTGTGGATTTGCCCTGCTTGCTTACTCTTCCTTCTATACGTTTGATCGGTATATCTTCTTCCATGAATACCTTTGTAAGATCATAGATAAGAGCGCTTCTGTCCATAGCATATACATTTATCTCGGTAGTAAATTCGGCTTCTTTGGATACGCCTTCTGCTACCCACTCAGCTTCTATCAGTCTCTGACGCTCTGCCTCAGACATGCTGAGAACATTTTCGCAGTCAGTTCTGTGAATGGATATACCTCGACCACGGGTAACAAATCCAACTATCTCATCTCCTGGAACAGGTGAACAGCATTTTGAAAATCTTACTGCCACATCATGTATACCACGAACCTGTATACTGCCCTTAGGAGTGTTGAAATGTCTATGCTGGGAATTTATTTCCCTTACAACTTCTTCATCACTGGTAGTTGTTTCATTCTGTCTTCTGACTTCCTCCTGAAGGCGGTTAACTATCTGACCTTCCTTAAGACCTCCATGACCAATAGCAGCCATAAGTGAATCCCAGTCTGGGAAGTTATACCTCTTAAGCGTAGGTCCCATATATTCCGGCTTCAGAAGTTCTGACATGGAAAAGCCCTTTGCCTTGCAGTATTCTTCACAGGCGGTCTTTCCCTTTATAATATTTTCATCCTTCAGCTCCTGACGGAACCACTGGTTGATCTTTGTCTTGGCCTGGGTGCTCTTTACCATCTTCAGCCAGTCCATACTTGGTCCCTTGGTATTCTGAGAAGTAATTATTTCAACTCTGTCACCGGAATGAAGAGTTGTCTCTATAGGAACCTGACGGCCGTTGATTCTTGCTCCCACCATTCTGTTTCCAACTGCTGTATGAATAGCATAAGCAAAATCGATGGTATTTGAACCTCTAGGAAGGGATTTAACATCACCCGCCGGAGTAAAGCAGTAAACCTGATCCTGAAACATATCCAGATCTGTTTTAACTGCATTAATAAACTCTTTATTATCCTTTGTATCATTCTGCCACTCAAGGATTTCACGAAGCCAGTTCAGCTTCTCCTCCTCATGCGTTACATTGGTACTTCCGCTCTCCTTATATTTCCAGTGAGCAGCGATACCATACTCAGCAGTACGATGCATGTCATAGGTACGTATCTGAATCTCAAATGGTCGTCCACCGTGACCTATCAGAGTGGTATGAAGAGACTGATACATATTTGCCTTAGGCATTGCTATATAATCTTTGAAACGCCCGGGAATAGGCGTGTACATCTCATGGATGACGCCGAGTGCCGCGTAGCAGTCTTTCACACTTTCCACAATAATCCGGACGGCGAACAGATCATATATCTGGTCCAGAGTTTTCTCCTGGTTGACCATTTTTTTATAAATGCTGAAGAAATGCTTTGCCCGCCCGCTGACCTGGGCTTCGATTCCCGCATCCAGGATGTGCCGGCGGACGTCTTCGACGATCCTGCCGACAAAATCATCTCTCCCTGTCTTCTTTGAATTAATCTGATGCAC
>CACZOE010000066.1 GCA_902782695.1 uncultured Lachnospiraceae bacterium
TACAAAAAGAAGAGAGGACTTGTTCTTGTTACAGGACCTACAGGTTCCGGTAAATCAACAACTCTTGCTTCTATAATTAATAAGGCGAATGAAAATACAAGTAACCATATAATCACTCTTGAGGATCCTATAGAGTACATACATCACCATAAGAAATCTATAGTAAACCAGAGAGAATTAGGAATGGATACACTTTCCTTTGATAATGCGCTTAGAGCTGCACTCCGTGAGGATCCTGATATTATCCTCGTAGGAGAGATGCGTGACCCGGAAACAATTCAGATAGCAATTACTGCTGCTGAGACCGGACACCTCGTATTCTCAACACTTCATACAATTGGTGCTGCAGCAACAGTAGACCGTATCATCGACGTATTCCCTCCTCATCAGCAGCAGCAGATACGTATCCAGCTTGCGATGGTTATCGAAGGTGTTATATCACAGCAGCTTCTTCCAACGGCTGATGGACATGGAAGATGTGCAGCTTTCGAAGTTATGTTAGCTAACTCGGCTATCAGAGCTCAGATCCGTGAAGGTAAGACACATCAGATCGAGTCAACTATTCAGACATCAAGAAACATCGGAATGGTTACCATGGATGACTGTCTGATAGAGATGTTCAGAAATGGTCAGATTACAAGAGATGATGCACTTCTGTATGCTCAGGATCAGCTGACAATGAAGAAAAATCTATACTAAATATACACTTTTCGTCTGTTTTCAGTACTATGAAAAATCTTTATGAAAAGTATATGAAAAAATGTGAACGAACTATGTAATATTTACAAAACTATTGCAAAATTATGTAAAGTATTGTAGAATTTCATAAATAATATTATGTCAAATGTGGGTGGAGGATGAAAAATGGCAAAATATAATTATCGAGGTCTCGATGCCAGTGGTAACGTCAAAAAAGGTACCATAGAGGCGAATACCGAAGAGGCTGCGAAGTCAAAACTTCGTTCCGAAGGTATTAACATCACAGAATTTGGCGAAAACAAAGATATTGAGATCGCCTTGTTCAAGAAAAAGGTTAAAAACAAAGACCTTTCAGTATTCTGTAAACAGTTTGCTGCAGTTCTTCGTGCCGGTGTTCCGGTTATTGCAGCACTTGACATGCTTGCTTCCAGTGTGGAGAACAAGACACTTAAGGAAGCTATCGAACAGGCTAGTGCTCATGTTCAGAAGGGTGGTACTCTTGCGGATGCTCTTAAGCTGAATCCTGGAGTATTCCCAAATATGCTTTCGAACATGGTTGCTGCCGGTGAGTCATCTGGTAAACTTGAGATCTGTTTCGAAAGAATGGCTGCTCAGTTTGAGAAAGACGGTCATATCGAAGGAAAGATCAAGAGTGCTATGATGTATCCTATCGTTATACTCGTCGTAGTATTCTGCGTAGTTGTACTCATGCTTATCAAAGTTATTCCTACATTCTCAGAAATGTTCAAGGAAATGGGTGCTGAACTTCCTGCAGCTACACAGCTTCTTGTAAATGCTTCAGACTTCATGGTTGCAAAATGGTATATAGTTCTTGGAATTGTAGTGATAATCATTGTTGGTATCAAAGTATTCTCAGCTACAGAGTTTGGCCAGGAATTTAATGGTAACGCTGCACTTAAGCTTCCAATCTTTGGTAACCTTAATGTAAAAACAGCAGCAGCTACTTTCTCTAGAACATTCGCAACACTTCTTGCTTCTGGTATCTCTATGATAGATGCTATCGAGCAGACAGCAAACGTTATGAAGAATAAGGTTGTCAGAGACAAGCTTAAAGAATGTAAGATTCAGGTTTCACGAGGTGTTCCTCTTTCAAAACCTATCAGAGATATGGATATCTTCCCTGTCATGCTTCCTCAGATGATGCATATCGGAGAAGAGACAGGTAATATCGAAGACATGATGGAAAAGGTTGCAGACTTCTACGAAGATGAAGTTGATCTTGCAACAGACGCGCTAACATCAGCTATGGAGCCGCTTATCATAGTTGTTATGGCAGTTGTAGTCGGTGGTATGGTTATCGCAATCTACTCACCTATCCTCAACATGTACGACGCAGTTGACAGTTATTAAAATGATATAAATAGCTTCGGCTATCTATATAAACAATGTAAATTTGGATTGGGCGAGCAATCTGAATATACACTATTTTAAAATCTATTTTTTATCAAAGAAAAGGAGAATGAGATTATGAAGAATAAAGGTTTCTCACTCGTAGAGCTTATTATCGTTATAGCTATCATGGCTATCCTTGCTGCAGCTATCGCACCTGCACTTATCCGTTACATCGATAAGTCACGTAGAGGTGATGATGTTCAGGCTGCTGCTACTATCAACACAGCAGTTACAGCTGTTCTTGCTAATGAGGACGCTTATGATGCAGTTGCTAAGTCTATGGACGGATCAACAGTTATAGCAAGTGCTAACGCTCACAGCGCTGGTGCTACATTCGCAGGTGCTGCTACATTTACAGCAGACCTCAACTCAAACCTTGGTGGCGAAGCTCCACAGGTTAAGTATGTAAAGAACTTCCAGTCAAACTACACAGGTACTCATGTATGGCAGGTTAAGGTTAACACAGCTGGTAAGCCAGTAGTTATCCTTCATACTAACTCTGATTTCGAACTTCAGCCAACAATTCATGCATGCTATAAGTAATATAGAAGTTGCTTAATATCAGGTAAGATTCCAAACTCGCTCTTTGGAATCTTACCTTGTTAATGTAAATGAAAAAATATGTTCAGCGGTTTTTATTTCTTCCTTTACATAATTATTGTACATTGGAACTGCAATAATTATATTATGTGGGATGCTTGTGTAAAGGGAGTATGGAGAGGGTAGTGATACATCCCTATAGGACTACGTCTTCACTTACGGCTGAACTGTAAGA
>CACZOE010000067.1 GCA_902782695.1 uncultured Lachnospiraceae bacterium
ATGAATCAGAATATGCAGGTGGGTGGAAATCCAATGATGAATAATCAGTCGAATCCGCAGACAAGTACTGTAAATCCGACGATGAATAATCAGATGAATAACACAACACCGCAGATGAATAACACAACACCGCAGATGAATAATACGACACCTCAGATGAACAATAATCAAGGTGGAAATATTAATCAAACTGGAAATATTCCAGGTAGTCAGAACAACCAGTATGGTGGTCCAAATAATTAAAAATTCTAACCGAGCAGGAGCGGACGCGTTCCTGCCCGGTAAAATCTAAACGTAGCAAGAGTAGTACATGAGATTAATTCCAGGAAAAACTAAAGTCAAGATCGAAGTATTCAGGCATGTGACACTTGCAGACATTATAGTCGGACTTATAGGACTTGTTGCAGTTACATTATGTGCCATATCTTCACTGCCCGGACGCTGGATTATAGCCGGCGTTGTTGCGGCTGTTTTTGTGTTGCTTCTTTTCAGGCTGGATGATGAGCCTTTTTACGTATTCATTTGGAATATGCTGAAGTTTCTTGCATATCCAAGGAGACTTGTGCGTGTATACGATGATAAGGCGATAAAGAGGATATCCAGAGGGTCCAGACAGGATATGCTGGACGAATTCTTTGGAGAAGAAGGCGGAGCTGAAAGTGCGAAGGAAGTCGATGATGAAGATCTGTCGGCTATGTTCGCGGAGGATGAGTCAGAATATTCAGAAGATGAGTCAGAAGATGCAGATTCAGAATACTCAGAAGAGAAAACTGAAGAAAAAGTAGGCGTAGAGTCAGGCGATATAGAAGAGGAAATAGAAGACGAGTCTGAAGAGAAATCTGAAGAAGAATCTGATGATGAAGAGAGCTACGAGGAGTTCGTTGACAGAACAGAACGCGAAAAAGCTGAATTAAAGGATCAGAAAAAGCAGAAGAAGGATGAAAAGAAGGCTCTCAAGCAGCTGATCAAAGAGGAAAATAAGATATTAAAGAGCAAGACTGCAACACCTGAGGAGAAGGATGCTGTTTGGCTTGCACGAGCTGAGAGAAGCGCAGAAAAGAAGAAAGCAAAGTCTGAGGATAAAGAACAGGATGCAAACTATGAGGAAATGAGCGAATTCATTCCTTATACCGGCATCAAAGATGGATTTATAGAATACAATGGACAGTATTATGGTTCCGTAATAGAGATAGATCCTGTTGAATTCCGTTTCTTCTCAACTCATAGACGAAATAATTCTATTGAGAATTGTCTTGGAAAGATTCTCAGAGGTATCGTTGGGGATTATGGTGTAAACATCGTAAAACTTCAGCGTCCTATAATGTATGATGATTATCTTGAAGCAGAATACGATAAACTGGATGCTCTTAGAAAGTCCTATGAAAGTGGACTCCTTACAGAGGATGAGCTTAAGGCCAGAGTAGAAATCCAGTATGACCGTATCAATGAAGTTAAGAGACTTTGTGACGAGGACAGGGTTATAGATCCTTTCTATTATCTCGTTCTCTTTGAGTCGGATAAAAGACGCCTGGATACACTTACAAAACAGGCAATTATGTCTTTGGAACAGGGCGAAATGGTTGTTAGACGCCTTGATACCAGAGGTCTTGCGTTGTTCCTGAAATATTCGAATCATCTTGATTTTGATGAAAAGGAAATCGACGATATTGACGAAGAGCAGTGGGTGAACTGGGCTATGCCACAGTCCCTCAAATTCTCCATGAGAACCACAACTATCGATGGAATTATAACTCACAATATGAGAGTTATATCCTATCCGACTGTTGTTGGAGATTCCTGGCTGGCGGGAGTTATGTCATTCCCGAGCACAAAGGTTGTAGTTAAGGCTACACCTATGGACAGAACGAAGGCTATCAAAGCTATTGACCGTTCTCTTGCAGAACTGAGAGGACAGTATATGTCTACCAGTATCGACTCCAAGATGATCGAACTGCAGGAGCATATCAATACACTTTCATCCCTTCTGGTTACACTCCAGCAGGATAATGAGGCACTTCTCTCAGTAAATATCTACATAACTGCTTATGATGCTCTTATGACAGGAAACGATCCTGTTCTTTCAGAGAATTTCAGCACAATGATGCCATATGTGGCAGACATGAAGAAGACTCTGAAGAGAAACTGGAGCGAAGAAGGAATGAGACTGTCCGGAATGGACTTCCTTCAGGTTCAGAGTTTCATAGGCTCACAGATTTCTGCATATGATCCGATGATCAAGGATTCCAGGGGAATTCCGTCAAATACAATAGCCGGAATGTTTCCTTGGATTTTCGCGCATATTTCGGATGTGGGTGGTATTCGGCTGGGTTCAGCTGATGGAGTTCCTGTATTCATAGATTTCTTCAAGAGAAATGAACAGCGCGTTAACTCGAATATGGTTATCGTAGGTAAGTCCGGTTCCGGTAAATCTTACGCTACAAAATCACTCCTTACCAATCTTGCTTCAGAGGATGCAAAGATATTTATTCTCGATCCTGAGAACGAATACTCTGAACTGGCACATACACTTCATGGTAAGGTAATAAATGTTGGAAATGCGATGTATGGACGTCTGAATCCGTTCCACATCATAACTGCTCTCGATGACGATGAAGCAGGTGTTGAAGGTGGTGGTCCGGGCGGAAGCTTTGCCACACATTTGCAGTTCCTGGAAGAGTTCTTCAGACAGATACTTCCGGATGTGGATAAGGAAGCTCTGGAATACCTTAATTCACTGGTTGAAAGAGTTTATCTTAACTTTGGAATTACTCCGGATACAGATCTGTCAGGATTTACGGCAGAGGATTATCCTATATTTGATGACCTCTATGATGTAATTCTTGCCGAGTTTGAAAGAACAAATAACGAATATCTGAGAAACCTTCTCAGATCACTGGTTAATTATATATCCAAATTCTCTACAGGCGGTAGAAATGCAAATATCTGGAATGGCCCTTCTACAGTATCAACAGAAGAGAACTTCTCAGTATTTAATTTCCAGTCCATGCTTGCTAACAGAAACTCTACTATAGCAAATGCGCAGATGCTGCTTGTTCTGAAGTATGTGGATAACGAGATTATCAAGAACAGAGACTATAATACCAAGTATGGTCTGAACAGAAAAATCGTCGTAGTAATCGACGAGGCACACGTATTTATCGATACTAAATTCCCTATAGCTCTTGACTTCATGTTCCAGCTGGCTAAACGTATCCGTAAGTATAACGGTATGCAGATAGTCATCACTCAGAACATCAAGGACTTTGTGGGAAGTGAAGATATTGCAAGAAAATCATCGGCTATCATCAATGCATGTCAGTACAGCTTTGTGTTCGGTCTTGCACCGAATGACATGTCAGATCTCTGCAAGCTCTATGAGAAAGCCGGTGGAATAAATGAGACTGAGCAGGAAGATATCCTTCAGGCAAAACGTGGTCAGGCATTCACTATTATGAGTCCTACCTCAAGATCTTCATTTATGATCGAGGTTCCGGATTCCTTTGTAGATATGTTTGAACAGAGCGACTTTACGAGTAATTATTTCTCTGGCTATGAGGGCTCATTAGTCTGGGAGGACTTTGTAGCTGAGAGTAGAGAGGCTCATGATAGAAATTATGAAGCTCGTATAGCTCTGGAAAATGTCGAAGGTAAACGAAGAGAAACTACAAGCTCATTTAGTTTCAGCGAGATAAGTGAAGAGGAGGCAGAAGCAGCACAGGCACCTCAGAGTGCAGTTGATAAAATGATTGCTGCTGAAGAGTATGTAAATCAGAAAGAATATGAGCTTCTTACTGGAAGATTTGGAAATATAAATCTTCAGGAAATGAGTGCTGAAGAGGCTGAAGAAGAGGCAGAGCAGCAGGCTGAGGATAACTGGCAGGCTGAGGTTGCCCGTCAGTTCCAGGAAGAAGAGTTGCAGGCTCAGATGCAGCCTGAGGAACCTGAAGAACAGTACGAAGAAGAAGCTGAAGAAGATTATGATATTGAACTGATTGACGTGGGACAGGTGGCTGAGGAACCGGAGATACCGGAGCCAAAGGCTGAGGAACCACAGGAACCTTACAGATTTACACATACAGTGGAAGCCGCTGAAGCGGCAGCTCCTCAGTATGCAGGTACACAGACTGTACAACCTGCAACCGCTCAGACTCCTGGTTACGGAACACAGCAGACACCGAATTATGGAGCACAGCCACAGCAGGTACAGCAGACACCGTACTATGGAGCGCAGCCACAGCAGACACCATACTATGGAGCACAGCCACAGCAGGCGCCATATTATGGAACACAGCAGCAGGGATATACTCCTACTGGTGAAAAAGTATATACACAGGCTGAGGTTGATCAGGTACTTGATTCCTTTAGAGAATCTATCCGCGCAGAGATTGCGAAGGATCTGGAGGATAAGCTGAAATGGATCGCTCTCGGAGCGAGTGCAGCCGGAGCGAGTGCAGCTGCAGCAACAGCAGCTACAGTAGCTGCGGAAGCACCTACTACTGAGAAACCAGCTGCAGCTCCTAAGGCGGCTGAACCTGAAGAGGAAGAAGAACTCACTTCAGCAGCTTATGATACAACAGATGAAGAACTTGAGGATGAATTCCTTGCAGGAATCGATGAAGAGGATGAAGGCATTACCTTCGACGAAGAAGAGGATAGAAGCTTTATCTCTGAAGAGGAAGAAGATAGCTATAGTCCTGATGAAGACGAAGATGAAGTGGATGAATTCTTCTTCGACGATGATGAAGAGGATGAAGGCTACATTCCTGATGAGGATGATGAGGATGATGACATTTATAGTCCTGATGAACCTGATGACGAGGATGAAGAGGACGAAGAAGACGAAGATGAGGATTACTTCTCTGACGATGACGATGAAGACTTCGACTTCGACAGCGATTCAGAAGAATATGAGCCTGCACCATTCCTTTTTGCAGAGCTGTTAGCGGAAGCGGCAGACGAATACGCAAGTATGGATCTGGAAGAGAGAATGGAAGAGATGAACGAACAGGTTCTCGAGGTTACTATCGAAGAACTTGGAGAATATATCAAACAGCAGCGTAAGAAGAGATAAGTATAAATATTTGTTTTTCTAGGAGGAGACTATGGATATCAAATTAGTTGCAAGAGAAGATGAAGGCGAACTTATTATGTCAGGTGATCTTGACACAAGAACATCAAAGGATGCAGATGCTCTTTTTGCACAGATTGCTGACAGATTTAAGAATGTAACACTTAATATGAAGGACCTGGAGTATGTTTCCAGTGCCGGACTTCGTGCAATCCGTAATCTGTATATAAAGGTTAATCAGAACGGTGGAAAACTCTCACTTACATATGTAAATGAGAATGTTATGGAAGTTTTTGAAATGACAGGACTTGCAGGACTACTTAATATCAGAGAGTAGTGTTTATCCTGATTTTTAAAATATTTATTATTTATTTAATTAGTGTTGCGCTTTTGTTGTTGCGTGGGGGATATAATCGTAAGTACATTAGTAAGAGTATGTCACTCCGGGTGAGAATCTGATTCAAAAAGGCATGTGAATCTGCCGTTTTTTGAACCGGGTTTGAAATGAGGGGGTAATGATAGAGAGGCATGATTATGAAATTACGAGAAAAATCCAATAAAATAATCGCGAGAGTGCTGGTGGTACTCATGCTCATGACATACCTTCCGAACCTGTTCGGAGGGGCACTTGTCGTTAACGCAGCACCAGAAGATGGTGATGAGATCAGCACAACAGAAGAGGAATATTCATCTAAGGAAGCTACATATTTACCAACAGCTACCAATGCCGATGAATATAATCCTGATGATCCATTTGGTACAGGAGAGGGTTCAGTAACTACTGATCCGGAGAATGAAAAGTCAGCTACAATAGATGGTAACGGAAAAGAAATCGCTACATCCAGTGATGCTGAGGAAGAACCTGCATATCATATTGTACAGGATACTGACAGACCTGCATTTGAAGCATATAAGAATCTGTCTGAGTGGACTTCACGTAAAGTATTTGATGCACCAGAGAGAACATATGCTCTTGAGGTTTGTACTGCAGCAAAGGCCGGAGATACTGTTCTTTATTTTGCTGTTCATTATAAGGATACAAACGGTACTTCAAGAACACATTTTCTTTTCCCACATGTAGATGGATTTTCAAGAAGTAATGCACTTCTGAATTACTATGCAACAGATAAGGATAGTTTCAATACTTCCTTTGGATCAAGAATGGCTGAGCAGCTTTATCACACACAGGGCGAGCTTAATTCAGCACCTGTTCTTGGAGCCTGGACAATTCAGGATTTTGCATTTCAGACTGAAGGGGAGATAGCTACTGTAGAAGCTATTGATATATATCTGCAAAGTGGTACTTACAATTGTACGGGAATATCACTTTATAAGATTGATAAGTATAAGGGACTTGAGGATTATGGTATGATATCCGGTCAGAAGTTCCTTGATTTTGAGGGAGAACTCGTTGCTGATACTACCAAGAAGTCCAGTGCTGCACTTAATGGTGGTGGAATGGATACCCTTATTGTTATAGGTGGTAAATACGATTCTGCTAAATTCACTCTCAGAAACGCTAATCAGATTGATTCGGAAGAGTCAAGTGCAGCGAATAACGTAGCTGGAGCAGATAAAAAGAGTGCGAGTAAACCAATAACTAAAAAGGAGTTTGTTGGTTCTGAATCCATGTATTCTTTCAGAATAGATCTGACAGATGTGGCTAATGCCGGTATCGAGAGTTTCCTTAATTCGGATGGAACACCATTAAAGGGTGATACCGGAATTGTTGAAGATATAGCTCTTGAGGTTCAGTATAAAGATATTCATGGATGGAACCGCAAGGTAACGCTTCCGTTTGTTCTGAACAGCTATGCTCAGGCGAGACAGGCATTGGGAGATAAGACAATATTAGGTTATGCGCAGCGGGGAGATACTATAGCCTTCCAGGGAGTTTTTCCTGAACTTTCAAGCTTTGTAAATGAGATAAAAGTAAGTATTGGAAATACAGCAAGAAAAGCACTTAAGGATGCTGGTGGTTTAACGGAAAGAAAGACTACCACTAAGATGAAAAGCAGCCTTACAGATACAGCTTCTGACTATATCAACATTTCAGGTATTTCACTCTATAAGGGTGGATGTATGCCTTATACTCTTGATGGAACTGATCCTTCTGGTAATAAGGTAAGTGGAGCAACGCTTTATTATACATTTGAAAATGAAAATAATCCGATGCTGTATTATACAACCACAAAGTCCGATGGAAGAAAGCTGGTAGATGATTCCGTAGACACCATCAGGCTTTCTACATATAAAGCAGGTGCTCAGATAGTTGCAGTTCCTACCAAAGAAGAGGAATTTCTTGTCACCGTAAAAACCAGCGAGCAGGAAGGTGCGGGCTCTAACAGTGATATAAGTGTTAGATTTAGCTATCAGGATCTTGAAGGAATTGATAATAATACAAATCTTTATAAAATAAAAGAAGCAGCTAATGATTATATGGGTCAGTGGCCTACCACAAGTGGTGGTAATTTCATTGATTCTTCAGGTCTGGTTCCAGGAGGATCGATATCCTTCCTGATAACAGCTAACAATCTCAGGGATTTCACCGGTATTGAGGTTAATATTGGTAGTGACTCATGGACCATGAGCAATATTACCATAGCCTACATTGAGAGCTATGATAAGAGAGCGTCTTATTTCGTGCCAACTACGTCAGCAGGCGCTACAACTAATTTCTGGATTGAAAGAAACTGTATATCTGTAGATATATTCAGCCTTAGGGGAACGGTTTCCACTATTACCGATGAAGAGGGTAATACTGTGGACAACACAGGGCAGAAGAAGAAGCAGATGCGTTATAAAACCAACGAGAGAGGCGAGATCATTGAAGAAAATGGCCAGCCTGTTCTTGAAGAGGTTCCAGAGGATGAGCAGGAAGATAATGGCGTTACAATTAGTACTGATATTACATTCAGAGCTCAGTCTACCTATAGGGTTAACTTCACCTCTGACACAACTAACATAGATGTAAGAACAACCAAGTATTCAGAGGTCAGATATTCCATGACCTGGGATCAGACTCAGGTTAACTGGGGATTCTTCAAAAAGAGAAAGATCTATGATGTAGCTGTCAAGGTTGCTGAGGATTCAGATCATGATACCGGAAACGGTGATTCAGGATCCAGTAACTATTTCCACTTCCAGCTGATATTTAAGAATGGTAATAGTGGATATGTTCTTGCTAATCAGCAGATCACAAGTGATGGCTTCAGATCTGGATATACTGAAAACTTTACGATTTCGACAAATCAGAATTATGGTGAATTGAAAGGTGTAAGAATTATTCCGGAGCAGAACTCTGATGATTCGGAGCCATTCGATAAGCTTAATATAGAGAAGATAACTGTATCAGAAGAAAATAACGGCGGCTGTTACACATCCTACCTCATCAATGATGTTGGATGGATAGACATCGATTATCATGATGAACTTGAGTCAGTTAAGCCGGGTGGTCAGAAGGCCAAAACTGCTGGTCAGTTGTCTAAGATATATAAGGTTGCTGACAGACAGAAGAATATCAAACTTGTATGTGAAATATCTGCAGAACCATGGACAGGTACATTTTCACAGTTTGTAGGTTCTATGAAGGCTGAAATTCTTTATACAAGAGAGTCTACCGGTCAGCAGGAACCAATGACAATTGATGTAGTCCAATGTATGGCTAATTACATGGGCATAAATGTTAAATCAATAGAGACGGAAACTAATCCTGAATTCCAGGTAGTGAAGGAAGCAGGTCTAGGTACATTGTCCAACCCGGATTATATGTTCAGACCACATCATACTGACCGTCTGCTGCTTCCGGCTATTCCGGACGTCAGATCTATAGATAGTATAACCTTTACAGGTCAGAATACCGGTAAAGAAGGCGGTGCATGGTGTGTAAAGAATATTTCAATTCTCCAGGTTGTTGAAGATGGTGCAGTTCAGCTTACAACCAATAATGAGTATTATAGAAATATAAGCTATAGAAAAGTATGTACAAGTACTAATACCGAACCTGTGGAACAGCACTGGATCATAGGTGGAAAGAATTCACTTGGTCCTATTACATTTAATTCCAATAAGATTATATGGAATGATGAGGATAGCTGGGCAACTCCGGTATCCAGAATACCTGATTCAACAGATGACAGGATAAATATGTTTATATATCCTGAGGTTGGTTCAACAAATAGTAATGGTGCAAAAGTAAATGCAACATTAAAGTATAATATACCATTCTCGCAGTACAAGACTCTTTCACAGGCCGATCTGCAGCTTACTACAGATGAAAGTGGAAGAAATATGTATATGGCCAGAGATCTCTCTGCACCGGATTTTGTAAGTGCAATTGATTTCTCAGTGTACTGTAAGAGTACGATGGCATTTGATTATGCGATAATCCAGCATGTTAAAGAAGGCGTTGTCATAAGTAATTATGTATATGACTTTATAGGTGCCTCGGCGGAACTTGGTGCAACCGGCTTTGGTAACACAAAGGGAGACCATCTGGATGATACCCAGGAACATGTTGCAGTTGGTATTGGAGCTGGTTCGAAGGTTAAACAGCTAATGGCTGAGAAGATAGACGCAGCTGTATCCTTTGATTATAAGTCTTCACTTGATGGAGCAACCTATCAGTCTCCATACATTTACCTGACAGATCAGGGTTATAAGAGGATTGAAGCAGGACTTTCGGCAGAACTTGATTATAATGTTCCGTTTGTACAGGAAATAACTGCATATCATATCGCCGGATATGGTACGCTTGAAGCAAATGTAACTGGTGCTGCGGCTGTAACCTATGAAGTTGAAAGAAAACTTGATCAGGTTACACTTGAATCAAGTATCATATCGAAGAAGAGAAGGAGCTATGCTTCATTTGCAAAGGAATTTAATCTTTTAGATAAGATTACTGATGTTAAGAGGACCTCAAAGTCAGCATTTGGAGATGATAGTGTTGCGGTATTCGAGATGAAAATCACTACACTTGAATCAACAGCACTGAAGGATACAGGAACTAAGGCCTCAGTAAGAATGAAGTTCCATTATAATGATTCTAAGGGCGTAGAAGTTCCGGATGTTGAATATGAGGATATTACCCAGTATATTCAGGGTGATGCGAAAAATGCTCTTGTAGCAAATACGCAGAATACACCTTCATATACGATAACCAGTTCTGATGAAGAGGAAGAGAATCAGACTACTGAGGAAGCTGATAAACCAACTGATGAAGAGATTGCTCGTTCTAAGAAGCAGTTCTTCTCAGGTGAGACACAGTCAGTCAAGGTATTCCTGAATGACATTAATGAAGATAAGATAATTAAGAGTGTTGATATCCTTCCATACAATGCAAATGTTAAGATCACGAATAAAGATGCTCAGGTGGCTACAAACGTTGATGATAAGTCCATAGAGCAGACTCTTGCAGATGTTGTTGGAGAAGGAGAAGAAACTGATTCTACAAATGAACAGTCAGATAAACTGACAAATAAGATCATTGACAGTAGAAATGAATCCTGGACAATAAAAGATTTCTATGGTTATTACATGGGCTATGATGAAGAAGTAGATGATATCATCAAAAAGCCGGGTATTAACAAGACTTTCGACGGACTTGATAACGGAGGCAACCTTACTCTTATGAATGTTACCCTTCGTACAAGTTACAAGAGAAATGAAGAAACAGAAGAAACTGTAAAGGATAATCTGGCTACTATTTATGCTAAGAAGGGTGATGTTATAACTGGATCAGTTATAGCAAGAGCAGGTGGAAAACCGGCTGAGTACGAGGTTAAGGCTTCACTTATGATCGGTAATGCACCTAAGGATGTTACAAAAGAGACTGTAACTCTGACTAAAAACAACTACTTCGCATTTAAGACACCTAGAAACAGCACAAATGATGTAGTTGAATATAAGATTGAGATAACTGTTAAGGATGCGCCGGATTATGTGGATACTATTCTTATAAATGTTCCAAACTCCGATGCTATCAAGCTTACTACAACCTATGAGAAGAATGATGAGCAGCCAGTTAAGGTTGAATACGGAATGGCTCAGCTATGGGCTTCCGATGGAGATACCATAAATGGTTCGGTAGTAATTGAAGGCGCAGAAAAGAATCCGGGATTTAACTTAAATGTATATCAGGTAGCTGATAAGGAAACTGACATCACCAAGGATACAGCCAGAAAGGTAGATGATTATCATTTCGAATTCAAGGTTCCTGAAAAGGGTGATGGAAAGACTTATACTTATAAGATAAAGATATCCTCTATAGAGGATCCAGAGCTTTACGATACTATAGTTGTCAGTGTTAAGAGTGAAAAGAAAAAGAAAGTTGTTTCTCTTAAGACCAATGTTTCAGTGAACAATGGTGACAGTAAAGTGGTATCAGATGGAAATATGCTGATTCCTGGATATTACGGCGATAATATTCTGGTATATGTAACAGTTGCAAATTCCGACCAGGGATACCAGGTAGCTGCCAGTCAGTCAACATATGCAAAGAGCTGGCGTGGAGGAATGTCCTGGGATACGACAGATATATCAAGCACCATCGCTCCTTCAGGAAATTCATTTACATTCACAGTTCCTGATCTATCAGCAAGTTGTGAAAAATCAGAATTTAAGATAGTTGTAAAATCTGTGGAGAATCCTGAACTTGTAGATACTATAGTTATAACAGCTTCATCGAAGAAACCAGAGGTGGCTACACCTACACCAGAACCAGTTAAGCCTTCACTTAAGACAAGTATAGCGCTCAATAATGAAAAAGGTTCAAATGTTACAGATGGACTTATGTCATTATCAGCAGTAGTTGGTGATGCAATAAATGGTTCAGTGCTTGTTAACAACTCAACAGCAGGTTATGACATTAGTGCTACACTCTCACTTAATTTAGGTGGTGGAAGCAGAGCTTCTGATTCCCTTGGACTTACTGAAGATCCTGTAGATATATCAGCATATGTCGAAAAATATTCAGATTCCTTCAGGGTAATAATGCCGACATTCACCGGTATTGATAGTTCAACAACCGCTCAGGTTAAGATAGTAGTTTCATCTACAGAAGATTCGAGTGTACGAGATGTAATAATTGTAAAGCTGAGTCAGAATGATTCAGGCTTTAATCCACAGACAGCGCCTATACAGGCACCAGATTAAACCTAGTACGACAGTAAAATATACATGATTATTAAACAAGAGGTAGATGATTTTGCTGAGCAAGAAAAGCAAGGAAAATCCAATACTTTTGGAAGCACGAAAGGTGCTGCTGAACAGGGTAAGTATAAACGAAAATGACCGTTTTGTTACCGTAGATGAATTCAGATTCCAGATGTGGGGCGCGGCCGATGGTGAGGCCAGCCTCCGCTTCTGGGGTGTGGCTCATAGAGAACGCATCTATGAATCAGAGCTGGATAACAAAAAAGTTCTTTACCGTGCCCAGAAGAGAATGAATAATATGGGCAGGGGAATAGACTTTAGGTCAAAACCAGATGCAGCTGGATGTATAGTAAGAACCTATATATTTTATCCGGTAGTGCTTGCATTTTATGAGAACGAAGACGGATTTCTGGAGCTGGCAGCGTTTACTCCGAGGTGGCTTACTTCCGGGCTTGTCATGGCAATAGTCATGAGGAAATTTGATAAGAACATGAAGGATCTGGTTACTAGATCAGAGCTTGATGAAAAGGGAATTTCAGAAAGATTTTTTGGATTTATATCTGAGAAAAAAGAAGGCTTAAAAGAGAAAAAAGCTGAAAATAAAAAGAAAAAAATCAAAAAGAAAAAAGCTAAAGCTCTTAAGAAGCAGGAAGAGAAAAAAGCTAGGGAAGAACTAAAAGCGGCAGAGAAAGCGGCTGAAAATCAGGAAGCTGAGGACCTGGATGAAAATGAAGAAGTGGATGTTCTAAGTATTGACTGGAGTTCAGACACAGATGAATAAAAAGTTTCGAAGAATCTTTTAATAAAGAGGAGAAGATACATGGCAGATATAGAAGAGATGCTCAGTCTGGGCAGTATCGGAGGAGAACCGGAAGCAGAACCAGAATATACGATAAGTGAAGATGAAAGTGCTATAACCATTGATGCAGTTGAAGAAGCAATGGATATAGTTCAGAATTTTATAAGAGACAGACTTATGTCTTATGGTTGCGATAAAAAACCAATTCTTCAGATTCGTCTGGCAGTTGAGGAGATATTTATAAATATTATATCCTATGCATACAGACCTGATATCGGAAAGGCTGAGATAAGGTGTGAAGTTACTGAGTCTCCAATGGAGGTAACTATACAGTTTATGGATTCCGGAAAACCATTTGATCCTCTTGCTAAAGAGGAAGCAGATACCTCAGGTGCCATGTTCCTTGAAAGACCGGGCGGGTTTGGAATTCATTTGGTTAAAAATACCATGGACGATGTTGAATATGAATATAAGGATGGAAAGAATATCCTGAAAATAAAGAAAAACCTGGATAAGTAGTGTTACATTCTGCCACCAATAGGCTGCATTTGTGGCTGCTTGGTGGCATTTCCTATATGGAGGCTCCGATTGAAAACCATCAAAAGATTTTTTACAAGTTTATATACGATGACAATAGGCTCCATCATTATTATCATGATACTGTTTGCTATTGCTGTATCACTTATAGGATATTTTGCATTTTCCAGTACCTTTGAGAAAGAGTATTATGAATCGGTTGAGAGGCTTGCCGATCTGGTTACTACAAATGTAGTAGATGGGATGGATCTCAGTGAGTATCTTAAGTATACTCAGGAACAGATGGATGAAATATCCGAATTTAACAATTATGAGGATTACCAGAATTATTGTAAGGCAAAAGGCGTTGAAGAAGATTCGGATTATTATGATACAGCTTCCTTATATAGGGCTACAAAAAATGAAATAGAAGACACCTGTAATACTATGGGAGTGTCTGTAATATATGCAATAATTCCGGATGAGGATTTTAAACATTATACCTGTGTGTTTAACTGTGTGAGTAAGATCAGTGGATATACTCCATGGGAAATGGGATACAGGGTTGAAACTCCGGAAGATTATTTAAAAGCTTATGAAAACATTTATAATCATGGATCTAAGATGGAGGTAATCGAGAGATATACCAATCTTGGAAAGGGAAGACCACATGTTACTGCTATAGCTCCTGTTCTGGATCGGGAAGGAAATATCAGTGGTATTTTATGTGTTCAGCGATTTGCAGATGGATTAACAAGTACCCGCAGAAATTTTGTTCAGGGTATTGGAGGTCTGGCAGTAATACTTATTATAATAATACTTTTTCTCGAAGCAACCTTTCTTCGTAGACAGGTGGTTCAGCCCATTGAAAAGATATCTAAAGAGGCGGAAAGATTTGCCAAAAACAGTAAAGGGGAAGAACTTCCGGCTGCCCAGACTATTGGTTCAGATATATGTAAGGTAAATGAGATAGTGAGTCTGGCTGAATCCATAGATAATATGGAGATAGATACAATACAGAGTATTGAAAATATTACAGCCATGACAAAAGAGAAGGAAAGGGTAGATGCGGACATTACTCTTGCTTCCAAAATACAGCTGGGAATGCTTCCTCAGAAGGATCAGCTGTTGGAGAACTACAAAGAATTCGATATAAGTGCAGCCATGAAACCGGCTAAGGAGGTTGGTGGAGACTTTTATGATTTCTTTATGATAGACGACACACATCTGGCTATGCTGGTAGCAGATGTTTCAGATAAAGGCGTTGGTGCTGCATTCTTTATGGCCATTGCTAAAACCCTTATAAAGGCCAGGGCAAGGCTTGGTGGAGAACCGGCAGAGATGATCGAGTATGTAGATGCTCTGATTGCCGAGAAGAATCCACAGGGAATGTTTGTAACAGTCTGGTTTGGAATAATTGATATTACAAACGGACATATGAAGGTATGTAATGCGGGACATGATTATCCTGCTATAAAGGGAGAAGATAATATCTACAGAATAGAGAAAATGCCTCACGGGCCGGCAGTAGGTTTCATCCCTGGATCAAAGCAGGTGGGCTACGAATTCGATATAAAACCGGGAGACAGGATATTCCTGTACACTGACGGACTTAATGAAGCAAAGAACTCTGAGGGTGAGAGATTTGGTATAGAAAGAATCCAGGAAGTTCTGAATGAAAATATAGAACTGGATAATGATCAGATGATCTTAAAAATGAAACTAGTTGTGAATACTTTTGCTGGTACAGAACCACAGTTCGATGATATGACCATGCTGAGTTTTACATATAATGGCAGAAAGTAAAGTAATAGGGAGGGAGTTACGTTATGAAGGAAAATGATATTGATGTTAATGGACAGAATAATAATCAGAACGAGGAAATAGATGATGATTTTGTGATAGAAGGAGAACCTATCGTTGTTGATGCAGACAACTTTCAAAATCAGAACCAGAATCAGAACCAGGGAGAGGCAGAAGCTGAACTTGACGATGTGGATATAGAAATCGGTGGAGATTTTGTATTCGATGGTCAGGGAAGAGAGCCGGAACTTAAAGAGGAAGACCTGTATTTTAATGATGTTGAAGTCCAGAATGAACATATAGTTACTGATGAAGAAATCAATATGGGTGGTAATCTCAATATCGGTGAGGTTCAGGAACAGATGAATCAGGCTCAGGCAGAGGTTGAAAATGAACTCTATCAGGGAATCATTCAGGAAGAAGAATACGAGGATCTGGAAAAAGAAGGACGTGAACTTCAGGCAAAGGAGACTCAGATGAAGGCGGCTCTTGCTGAAGAAGCTCGTAAGAAAAAAGAAGAAGAGGAAAAGAAAAAAGAGGAAGAGAAGAAAAAGGAAGAAGAAAAGAAGAAGGAAGAAGAGGCTAAGAAAGAAGAAGAGAGAAAAGCTAAGGAAGCTAAGGAAAAGCAGGAGAAAGAAGAAGCGGTTCCTGAAAGGAATTTCAGTAATCCTTATGATCAGGGTACTGCTGAGTATAAATCTGAAAAACGTGGTTACAAGGATCATGAGTTTAAGGACGGAGAAACCATGGATCAGGCTAAAGAGGTTCATGTTATGAAATATACCGCCAGAAACATATTTGATGAATCCAAGAGCTTCAGATGGTCCGGCTCTAAGCCACAGAAACAGCTCATGAATGATCTCGAGGCATTTGACCAGTTCATGAAGGAGATAGAAGGACGTACAAATCTTACTCCGAGAGAGATGGAAGTTTATGACAAGCTTTCATTAAAGGTGTATAAGTCCGGTAAAGAATATCGTGAGCATCTTGTAAAGAGACAGGAAAAAGAGAAAGAAGCTTACGATGAAAAACATAAAAATGATGAACTCAAGATTGAGTATTCGGGAACTCAGAATGATAATGCGAAACTGGCAGGAACGGATAAGCTTCTGGAAACTGTAGAGCGTATGCGTAAGCAGCTCTTCGAAAAGGAGATGAAAGAAAAAGAGAAGGAGCTGGCAGAGAAATGTCAGAAGGAAGCTGAATATGCTGAAAAAGTAAGGGATGACATGTTAAAGGTTGATCAGTCTAATCCGGCAAATGTGGAAAGCCTTAAGCATAATATGGAGGAGTCAATTGCCAGAACTCTTTACTATAACAACAGAATTGAGCAGCTCAAGAAGAAGGGCGAATTTCAAGCAAAACCGGATGAGACATTAACAAAGGCTATGGAACGTCTGAATAAGGCAGTAACGCCTACGAAGGAAGAGCTTGATGAGATAAAGAAGGGTGAACTCTGTCAGACATTGGTTAAGCAGGGACATGAAAAGCTGAAAAATGGCGACGTCCTGTCAACTGATGAAGTTGTAAAATCGCAGCAGGATTATATCAAGGCAGAGGGAAGCAATCTGGCTATGAAGAAGTGGCGTGAGGCTAATATGAAGAAGCCAGAGGTTCAGAAAAATAACGAGGCTCAGAAGAATAAAGAACTCCAGCAGCCTAAGGTTCCGGGTACGCCATAATTGATTAGCGGGATTGGCTCTCTCGGTTGACAATAATCATAAATATCATGAGGAAAGGAATCCTTCGTCATGTCGGATAAGATTGCTTTTGATCATCTGTTATCAAATACTACCGACGGATTTTTCGTAATCGGTTACGATGGGAAAATCCGTATGGAAAATACTCTTGCAGCAGATATTCTTGATCTGGGTGATAAATCACTATCTGGAAAAACTCTCGTAGAACTTATCAGTGATAATAAGAAAAATGATGAGTTCTATGAGTGTATCATTGATGCTGTTTTTAAGAAAGAGAAGATAGGAAGGATAGTTCCCTTCTATAAGGCAGATAAAATAACAAATCTCAGACTGGTTGTGTCTCCTCTCAGGGACAGAGAGGATGATATCGCTGCAATTGTTATGTTTAGTGATATCACTGAACTGTCTGAACTTGGCAGCAGAAATGAATTTCTGACTCAGAAGCTTGTTGAGTTTATAGACAGATTCGTAAGAACGATGGTGAGAGCTATCGATGAAAGAACTCCATACAATGCTAATCATACCAGAAGTATGGTGTCCTATGCGGAGAAATATCTGGCCTATCTCGACAATCAGGGAAGAGGAATAGATAGTGAAAAAAGAGGTCCATTCATATCAAGTGTATGGATGCACGATATGGGTAAACTCCTGATTCCACGACGGGTAATGGATAAACCTACGAGACTTGGTGACAAAGAAAAGGATGTCAGACATAGAGTTGAAATAGCAGTACTGTCAGAGAAACTAAGAATCGCTGAGAAAGAGGCAGAGTTTACTACTCTCATTGAAAAAGCGAAAGCATCTCCCGGTACGGAGATAACTTTAGAAACAACAACTGCATTTAAAGATAGTGTATATGACAAGACGGAATCCATGGAAAGGATTATCCGATTGGAAGAAGCTCTTGAATTCATTTTGGATGTTAATAAAAGGGATTTTGTAGATAAAGATACGCGTGAAAAGATAATGGAGTATGCAGATCTGCCATGTCTTACAACTTCAGGAGAATATATATATCTCCTTGATGAATATGACAGAGACGCTCTTACAGTAGAAAAAGGTACACTTACGGCAGACGAAAGACATATGATGCAGTCCCATGTAGTTAAAACCTATGAAATGCTTAAAGAAATGAACTTTGAGGGACCATATAAGGATGTGCCGGACTGGGCTGGAAAGCATCATGAACTTCTGGATGGCAGTGGCTATCCTAAAGGAATAAAAGGTGATGATATAACCTGGGAAACCAGACTTCTTACCATTCTGGATATATATGATGCACTGACAGCAGAGGACAGGCCGTATAAACCGCCACTGCCGGTGGAGAAAGCATTTGAGATACTCCGTGATATGGCAAAGAAAGACAAACTCGACTCAGAGATTCTCGAAGATTTCATCGAGAGTGAGGCCTGGAAATAGATAAAAAGACAAGGAAAAACAATGACTAAAGAATTTGAATCAGACAGACTTATTATCAGAACATCCTACGAGATAACTCCCGAGCAGCTGCTAAAGTACTACTCGGATAACCGGGAGTTTTTCGAACAGCATGAACCGCTTCAGGGAGATGCATACTATACTCTGGATTACCAGACAAAAGCACTTCAATTTGAAGTAAATAACATGGACAGGATGTTATCTGCTTACTATTATTACTTCTTAAAGGAGGAGCCTGATGTAATGATAGGCTCCATGAGCTTCTGCAGAATCAGGAAGGAACCCTATGCAAGTACCATATTTGGCTATAACATAGATGAGAAATGTCAGGGCCATGGCTATTGTACAGAAGCATGTGAAGCCTCTAGGCAGCATTTACTAAGTAATGCTCATATTCATAGGATTGAGGCAAGAGTGCTTACGGATAATGAGAAGTCTGTTCATGTATTGGAAAGACTCGGGTTCTTTCATGAGGGGTTTGAGAAGGCAAGCATACTTATCGGTGGTAAATTCAGAGATCACCTGAGATATGCATACATTAATGAAGATTATTAATCAATTAGTTGAACTCGATAACTATATAACAGGTATCGTAAAAGAGGGGTAAAAGATATGGGAAGTCCAGCTGAAGAAAAACAAAAATTAATCGAAAAGATGAATCAGACTCTGAATGATATTGAAATGAGACGTTTGGAGTTAAATGTGAATCTTGATATGGAGCAGGATGAGAATCAGGCTGTTGAAATAAAGAAGGAACTGGCGAAGCTGGAGAGTCAGGCTACAGCTGTTAAGGGTGCTAGAGATGAGTTTGAGCAGCAGTATGCAAAGCTGAAGACTGATGAAGAAAGAAAAAAGCTTGAACGTATAGTTAAGATGGCTATTATCGTGGGCATCACCAGTGAGAGTATCCGTCTTGCCTGGGAGAAAGAGAGACAGCTGGAGGCTGATAAGGAGAGTGTTCGTCAGGAGAGGGAGGCTCTTCGTAAGGAGCGTTTTGAGAAGGCTGTAGAGCGAATATTCGAGACGATGACTCTTAAGTACGTTACCCGAGAGATGATTAATGAGATAAAGGATAATAAGAAATTCAAGGAAATGGCTGAATCCGATCCGGACCGTCTGAATCGTGAAGAGATGACTAAGAAGGATGAATATACTTCCATGATGGCCAGAACCTTCGCGCGTCACAGAATGTCTCTTACCGGCGATTTTAATAAGGATCAGGAACAGCTCAAAAAAGCATATAAGGATGAGACCGGTTACGAGAAAGCCTTACCTAAGATGAAAAAGTTTA
>CACZOE010000068.1 GCA_902782695.1 uncultured Lachnospiraceae bacterium
AGCTTTTGAAGCCTTTGAAGTTTTTCGAGTTTTTCTTTTTTTACTTTGCTTTGTCTCTTCAGTCTCCGGACGATGAGTCTCTATCTCCTGAACTTCACCCACTCCTTCTACCAGCTCATAACCATCAACAAGAGATTTATCTCTGAGTTTTTTATAGATAAATCTTCTGAACAGACTGTAGCATACTGAAACCAGTGGTATGAAGCAAACCATACCCTTTACACCGAAGAGACTGCCACCTACAGTTACTGAAACCAGCACCCAGATGCCCGGGAGTCCTACAGATTCTCCAACAACCTTCGGATAGATCAGATTTCCTTCTATCTGCTGAAGGATAATGAAAAGCACTATAAATACCAGCGCCTTCATAGGATTTTCAAGCAGAATAAGAAGAGCTCCTATACCGCATCCTATAAATGCACCAACTATTGGTATCAGATTCATAACGCCGATTAAAAGACCTACCAGCATAGCATACGGAAGTCCGAGAATGGTCATTGATACACAGAACATACTTGCAAGAATGACTGCTTCCATACACTGACCTGATATAAAGTTTGCAAATGTCTTCGAAGACATTTTTGCAACTGCTATTATCTCATCAGCCACAGGTTTGCTGAACATTGCATATACTATTTTTTTTGCCTGATCTCCCAGTTTCTCCTTCTGAACCAAAACATACATGGAGAAAATAAGACCCATTATAAAATTAAATACACCTGCTACTATTCCGGTAATGGCATTTACACCACCCTCGACAGCACTGTTAACTGCCTTTTTCAGGACTCCCATTACCTTTTCCAGAAGATCCTGCCAGTCTTCAGCCAGCTCTTCTATTGACTGCTGAATAAAAGGTCTTTCGCTGAACTCTTTATCTGCCCATGCAGTTACTGTTTTTACCCCTGCAGGTATCTGTTTGATCAGCTGTCCTATAGTAATGGCGAGCTGAGGAATAACCATATAAAGAAGAAGTGCAATGATCACTGTTGTAAGAAGCAATGTGATGATCAGCGCAAGGGCACGTCTGATTCCGGCCCACTTAGGTCCACTGAACTTTTCCGGATTCTTAAACAGCCCCTTTTCTATCCATCTCATAGGGACATTAAGCACAAATGCTATCGCCGCTCCAACAATAAATGGAACAAATATATGAGTAAATTTACCAACTGCCTCCCAGATATATTTGATGTTATATATCAGGAAGAAAAGAATTATCAGGCAGCCACCGGTAAACAGATTTTTTCTTACATTTTCATCTTTAAAATACTTCATTTATAGGATTCCCTCAGTTCATAAAATACTATCAATCTAGCATTTTATGCTACCACAAAAACATGGTATTTTCAATTAATAGTGATATTTACAATTCAGATACATTTCTATTATACTATCACAAATGAGTTAGTGAATGGGGGAGAGATAAATATGCATATAAAAAAGAAAAAATTTTTAGTAGTTGTTCTTGCTGCAATGCTGGGACTATCGGGATGTGGGTCCAAAACCACCGTGGTTGATGACTACGGTCAGGTCGAGGACACTTCTTCAGATTCTTCAGAAAAAGAAGCCGCCGCAGTTCAGGGAAATGCCGGAATGACTCTCACTGATATGCTTGGCGGATCCACCGTAAGCTATAAAAAAGATTTTTCAATAAACGGAAAGCCTGCAACCATTGACGTAGTATATGCCGTAAATAATGATAAGGATCTTCCGATATATAAAGTTGAACCACTTTCAGAGTCTAATATAGACGAGGCCACAATGGTTAAAAATCTTCTTGGAGATAAGGCTATAGCCTTTAATACAGAAGAAAATAAATATCTGAATGAAAACAAGGAAGATTCTCATTATCTCATCAGATGCAATCAGGCGATCACCTATCACAATCATGGACAGATTAATTTTATGTCTGATTCCTGTCCGGGCTGGCAGGATGAGAGTTCCTACTACATACATAACTATGAAGGTTCCTATAATGGAGTCACTTATCAGCTTCTTATATCATACAGCAAGCTTTATAATGAGATGTCTGTATGCTTCTTTCCAAAGAGTGTAGGAGAATTGGCGGGAGATAGTAGTCTGAAATATGTGGACACCTCCAGCATTGATGGCAAGCTCTATGAATACTACAAGAACAATGTCAAAATATTTGATTTAGATGAAGCAATGGGTGACAGACCAAATCTGTGTAACAAGACTGATGATGAACTAATGGAATCTATTACCACTACCTTAAAGGATACTATTAATACTGAATTTCCAAAGGAAGGTATTTCCTTCTATGATAACTTGAATAACCTGGTTATAGACGAGTCTGTTGAACCCAGAAAATGTGAAGCAGTTTTTCTTGGTGAAGATTCTGTGGCATCAGATAATCTTGAGGGAGCCGTTCGTGACGGCTACTGTGCTACAGTAATGATGTCATTAAACGGTTATCAGCTGATTAATGACAGCGTTTCATTAGATGAAGACAGGGAAGGAATTATGGTCAACACTGCTTTCGTTAATGATTCCGGAACTATAGGATTTAACCTTGCAGCTAAATACTCCTTTAAAGAAAAACTGGCAGATTCCGCTGACATAATGAGTTTTGAAAAGGCTATGGATTCATTTGTTGAAGCAGCCCCGGAGAATCTTACTTCTGATAACCTGGAAAAGGCAGACGGCAACATAGAATTTAGTCGGATCAATCTGGTATATTTCCCTGTTATTTCAGCAGAGAACAGTAATGAAATAACAATAGTACCTGCATGGTCCATAGAAGCTGATAACAAAAAGAAACAGACAATTGTAAGAGTACTAATAAATGCAACTGACGGAAGCTTTATATCCGCTATGAATTAAGACTCCAATAAAATATAATGTAACTGTTTAGCAGATACATTTCTTAAACTATAACCTAAAAAGCATGTCGCGATCGACATGCTTTTTCTCATTATAACGTTTTTAACAGGACATCATATTCGTCCTCTTCATCAAAGGTCAGTACCATATAACTTTTCCTGTTTCCACCTCTGGGAAGAGTAATGCTTCCCGGATTTAGAATTCTGACTCCTGTCCCCGGCATATCTCCATAACCCTCGAAGCTTTCATCAAAAGGCATATGGGTGTGACCATATAAGGCTATATCACAGTCATTCTCCATGGCAGTATACATCAGATTTTCCACTCCGTAGCTCACGCCCTGCTTATGTCCATGAACTGCGAGAAATCTATGACTATTCACCTCAAAAACAGCAGCATTTTTAAGGACTCCGGAGCCATCACTTCTGTCACAGTTTCCCTTTATAAAAACAGCTGGTACCGGAAGTCCTGAAGGACTCGCATCCCCTTCGTTACTATGCTCACGTTTTTTCAGGTAAGCCGCGTCCAGCCATCTTCTTATCTTCTCAGGGTCATCTTCTATATCCCCCAGATGGATGAGCATATCCGGCTGTTCTCGGTCGATTGCGGTTTTTATATTCTGACTCCGTCCATGGGAGTCACTTACGATCAAAATCTTTTTAATCATATTCATCCTATTATTCTATCGTTACAGATACGCCTCATTTAATCTCTGTCAGACAGGAATTCTGCCATAGCGCGAAGAGCTTTACCTCTGTGACTTATGGCATTCTTCTCTTCAGGACTGATTTCTGCAGAAGTCTTTCCATATTCCGGAAGGAAAAATATAGGATCATATCCAAATCCATTAGCTCCGGCTATCTGGTAGCCTATCCTTCCCTCCATTGTTCTAACAAAGGTTTTCTCTGTTCCATCAGGAAATACTGCTGCCATGGCACATACGAATCTTGCAGTTCTTTTCTCATCAGGAACTCCGTCAAGCCTGTCTATCAGATTCTGATTCTTTATATCATAAGAGGTATCCTCTCCCATATATCTGGCTGAAAAAATACCCGGTTCACCACCCAGAGCATCTATCTCCAGACCTGAATCATCTGCAAGTGCAAGAGAACCACTGGCCTTTGCAACAGCTCTTGCCTTTATGAGTGCATTTTCCTCAAAGGTTTTGCCATCCTCTATGATGTCTACATCAACTCCTGCTTCCTTCATGGATAGTATGTCGTATCCTGTATCAGCAAGGATCTCCTTGATTTCTCTCAGCTTATCCATATTTCCGGTTGCAAATATCAGTCTGTTCATTTCATCTGCTCCTTGTATTTTTCTATTCAAATATCTTTTGGTATATCTTCTTTATCTTCCCTTACCGATCATCTGTGAAGGCCTTCAGGCATATATTGGCATCTGAATCCTCAGCCCTGTGCCACTTCTCTCCGTAGAGGCTCATGTAGCCTTCACCATCTGACAGATCAAGCCCTTCGGTCCGACTTCCGGCATCACATTCTATAGCTATCGGTTTCTCGCTTCCGGGTGTTTTCACCTTCACAATAACCGCATATTTCTGTCCCTTGGTCAGTTCTATATCATTACTCAGATCAACGGTGTAGTAACCCGCATATCTGGTCTCACCTTTTCCTATCTCTTTCCTCTCAGAATTGAGAGACTTATCATCTACATAATCCGGAACTACAAATACCGTAAAGCTGGTATTATCCCCCGTTGCATAGAAGGATATAGCCTTCAGTATCTCATCCTTTTCGGCTGTATACACATTTGCAAAATAGGCCGACT
>CACZOE010000069.1 GCA_902782695.1 uncultured Lachnospiraceae bacterium
GTTAATGCTCTGCATATCTTTTCGTCTCCTTTCCTGATACTTTCCACACTTTAACACCTTTTACCTACTGTGTCAATAGGTTTTTATATAATTTCTTTTTCGACTATAGTTTTTGTAAATATGCCATTTTGACTCATGTGTTCTGTTATGATAAGATTCATCATGTTACTAATCATATGTCACATTAAGGGAGGAAAAGTATGCTGGAGGTTAAAAACGTTACCAAACTGTTAATTTCCTTTTTTCATCTCCAAACAAACCCCAGTCCATACTGCTTTTCAAAATGATCGGACAGATAGGCACGGCTCTGATCGGTGCTTTCTACATGCTGGGGCAGATGTCAAATCTTAGGAAGAAGGCTTCTATCGCGGGAGCTCTCATGGTTCTGGTCTGCTACGCGGCACTTCAGATCATGAGTAATTTCATGAGTATATTTGTCTACGTGGCACTTCAAAATCATAAGGGCATCAAGGAGAAAATATCAAAATATGGCATGCTATTAATGCTGTCTCCAGTAATCATCGCTGCCATTATTTATTTCATTGGAAGAACCTCTGTATTTACAGCATTACACCTGGTATTTTCATCCATGGGTTCAAATCTGTTTCCACTTATTGGATGGCTCAAAGCATCAGGTATATATGCTCTTAATAACCGACTGGGAATGTCGGTTATCATGCTTCTTGCTTCACTGGCAGGTACATTTGTACTAGCGATGTTCACCTGGAGAATCCCCTGTGATTTCTACGAGGATGCACTGAAATCTGCAACTGAAAAACAGAAGGAACTGGAAGTGATGGAAAATAAGCAGTCCGGCGGAAGTAAGTTCGGTGTAAAGCACGAAGGAAAACGTCAGGAAAAGCTTTGGGAAAAGAGAAGAAACAAGACTTTAGATTTTCAGGGATTTGACGGAGCTAAAGTATTCTTTGGAAAGACCCTTCTGACAAGAAAAAGAATGCATCCATTATATGGTCTGTGGAGCACCACTGCGAGCACCTATTTCTGCAGTACACTGGGACTACTTTTTGCTATGACCGTGCTTTGTAAAATAAATAATCCACTGGTTCTTTCCACAGCAGCGACAATAGCCATCATTATACTTATGTTTCTGAGAAGCTTTGTGAATCCGCTTCAGGTGGATCTGGGACAAAATTTCATCTACATGATTCCGGAAAGACCGGTTAAACTCCTTGGCTGGGGAATGATCGGTCAGATGGTGGACGGAGCCCTGGATCTGTTACCAGTATGTATCCTTATGATTTTCTTTACGAGATCACCTCTGCTGGTACTTTCACTATATCTGCTTCTGATTTCAGAGCATTTACTCTTTGGAACAACAGCACTCCTGGTAAGCCTGGTTATTACTAATTATATGCCTATGGTTATCACAAGAACTCTTCAGGTAATAATCAGAATGATACCTTTCGGTCCGGTGGTAGCTATATTTGCAGTGGGACTATTTACAGACCACGCAATACTTACCGCGATCATATGCGCTGTGATAAATCTCGGAGCATCGGCACTGGCATTCCTGCCATGTCCATATCACCTCCACAGCGGAAAGAGATAATATTTAAGAACAAAGAGTGTCGCTCGCGACACTCTTTGTTCTTTTTAGATGAGAAATTCTTCTTTCACGGCAGGTTTTAAGGACCAGATACGGGTAAATGTATCACCTGTTTTCACCTTCATGAAATGCTCCTTATCCGTTGGAAATACTCTTGAAGTAAATACCGCATCACCATCATTTACAAATATCTCCACAGAGCTTCTGTCTATGAATATGCGTAGATTTGATAGTCCGTCCTCAAGAGGTCTTGTCCTCACCTCACCATCTGCCTCATTAAATCTTAGTTTCATTTTGCTTCTATCTACAGTTATTTCCTTATCTGTATCTGAATAAATAACAGTCAGACCACCCTGGCCTGTTTCGTCAGTAAACATATCCAGTTCAAGATTTCCCGGTCTGATATCCATAACTACTTCCACTGCTTCCGGAAGTTTTATACAGCCAGCAGCATTTTGCTGAATATCTATCTTCTCATCCCTGAGCTTTTTAAGCTCCGGAAGAGGTTTCTGAATCAGTCTCCTTCCACGGATAGTAAGTTCCCGTGGCAGTGTAAGACATCCAGCCCATTCCTCTTCATCTGTAGGATAGGTCGCTGCCGGAAGTCCCATCCACGCAATAAGGATAGCCTTATCCTCATCCACAATATTATTAGCACAGGCCGCAGCGTATGAATCAAATCCAAAATCCAGTACGTGAAATCTCCCATCAGGGTTAAAGGTAAGACTATCCCAATCCATATGCCCAATAATATATCCGTTATGATTGGTTCCTTCTCCCCTTCCAGGAAGCTTGATATGCTGTGGACAGAACATCAGAACATCCTTACCACCTATATGCTCGATAGAAGGACATTCCCACATGCCTCCAAAGTTTTCAAAACCAGGAACTTTGAGTTCGCCTGCAAAAGTCCATCCATGAAGCAGACTTTCAGACTTATATACAATAATACATCCCCGATCATCCTTCGTCTGGGCTCCAAGAATTATATAATAAGTTTCCTCATCAGGCATTACTATTATTTTAGGATCCCTCTGATTCTCTGTATAATCAGGATGTGGTCCGAAAAGGGGCAAAGGATATTTCTCAGGCCATCCATCACTTCCCAGCTTTGCTATACAAGTGTATGAATGCCTGATATAATCCTTATCTCTGTTATTGCCTGAATAGTAAAGATATAGTTTATCTCCTATTGGCATTGCCGAACCTGAATATACGCCTTTATTATCATACCCATATATTTCATCAGGCATCAGACATACTCCCAGATTCTTCCAGGTTATAAGATCTTTGGAAACCACATGATACCAGTACTTCAGGCCATGCACCGCTCCCCAGGGACACCATTGATAAAACAGATGCCAGTTATTATCAAACCAGACAAATCCATTAGGATCATTCAAAAGTCCGGTAACTGACTGTATATGATAAGTCTGTCTGTATCCTGACTTTATGATCCTGTCATAGAGTTCTCTCACTTCCTGAGGGTCTCTTAAATATCTATATTTTTCTTCTCTTGTCCACTCTCTCATACTCTGCCGGTTTCCTTCTTATACTCTCCAACATTTGTCTCTATTACAGTCTTTCTTATCGGAAGTATTCTTCCCGGTGAAACTGAAAGCTCATCATAACCCATAGCCAGAAATTCCTTTGTAAGACTGAGATCAGCCCCAAGCTCACCGCATATTCCTGCCCATGCGCCATGTCTGTGAGCAGCATCTGCTATCATCTGCAGCATCTTCAGAATTGCCGGATGATGTGAATCATAGAAATCATCCAGAGATTGATTCTGTCTGTCTATTGCCAGGGTATACTGTGTAAGATCATTAGTTCCTACACTGAAGAAATCAACCTCTTCAGCAAGTTCATCA
>CACZOE010000070.1 GCA_902782695.1 uncultured Lachnospiraceae bacterium
TTCGGTGAGCCACCTCTTGTTACACCTTCATCACAGATCGTTGGTACTCAGGCTGTTCTGAATGTACTTATGGGTGAGAGATATAAGATGGTTACTAAGGAGTCAAAGGATCTTCTTTCTGGTAAGTATGGACAGACAATTAAGCCTTTCAATCCTGAGGTTCAGAAGAAGGCTATAGGAGATACTGTTCCTATAACACATAGACCTGCTGATGATATCGAGCCTGAGCTAGATAAGCTTAGAGCAGAGATAGCCCAGTACAGCCAGCAGGATGAGGATGTTCTTTCTTACGCACTGTTCCCACAGGTTGCTACAGAATTCTTCAAGTACAGGGAAGCACAGCAGACAGGCGTGGATATGTCCAAGGCAGATACAGTAAATAAAACATATCCTGCATAAATAAGATTTTTAATGTGTCAAAGCAGTTTCCACTGTTTTGACACATTTTTGTTTTTGGGTTTTACAATAAAGTAAAAAAGGAAGTGAAACAGTTGAGGAGTACATCAAAAGGTTTTAGATTTATTGTATTATTTTTTGTTTTTGTGTTAGTGTTAAATTATTCGTTTTCGAATGTAGCCTTTGCAAAAGGTAAGAAGAATGTTGAGTTAAAAGGAGTTCGTGAATATATTTTCGTAGGTGATTCATTTGTTATAACTCCAAAAGTTAAAAAGAGTTATAAAAAGAATTTTGTGGCGCAGTCAGGACAGGCTGTTTCATTTACATATAAATCATCGAATAAGAAAGTTGCCACTGTTAGTAAAAATGGAAAAGTAAAAGGAAAAAAGAAGGGTAAGGTTAAAATAACCATTTCTTCTAATTTTGGGTATAAAAAGGTGATAAAACTTGAAGTTAAGGGAACTGATAAGCTGGTTGTCCTTAGTTTTGATGATGGACCGAGTGAATATACCCCTAGGCTTCTTGAAGCTATGAAGAAAAATGGATACCATGGTACATTTTTCATGGTTGGTAATCAGGCTCAGAACAGAAAGAGTGTTCTGAAAACTATGGTTAAGTATGGTAATGAAGTTGGTATGCATTCTTGGCAGCATGATGCATATGGTAAGATGGAAGAAAAGGATATAATTGCTGATATAAATAAAACCAGGAAACTTATAAAGGATTATACAGGTGTTACTCCGAAGCTTGTCAGACCACCTTATGGTTCAAAAGGAGATGAAACACTTGCTGCTTTCAAAAAAGCAGGAAGTCCGTGTATAATGTGGAATACAGATATAGAAGACTGGAAGACTACTGAAACAGCAACTGTTGAAAAGAATATATTAAACAGGGTTCATCCTGGTGCGGTTCTCGTGATTCATGATTCACATTCTTGGTCTGTTAATGCAATTATAAATGCCATGCCTAAATTGAAGAAGAAAGGATATGAGTTAGTTACAGTCTCAGAGTTTGCGAGAATCAGGGGTATAAACTTAAGTCCGGGAAGTGTATTTACAGGAACCAGCAGGTAAGGAAAAAGATAATAGATAAAAATGCAGAATACTAAGAAAAAAATGATCATAATAGGTGCTGGGGCGGCCGGTATGATGACCGCCATTCATGCATCTGACAGATATGATGTAACGATAATTGAAAAGAATGAAAAGCCGGGAAAGAAACTGTTTATAACCGGAAAGGGCAGATGCAATGTAACGAATGCTACGGATGAGGAAACATTCCTAAAGAATGTCGTAACAAATCCGAAGTTTTTATATAGTGCAATCTACAGCTATAATCAATCTTCTGTTATGAGTGATTTTGAAAGATGGGGAGTACATTTGAAAACTGAGAGAGGAAACCGTGTGTTTCCGGTAAGTGATCATTCTTCGGATGTGATTAAAGCTCTTACAGATGAACTTAGAAGGAAGAATGTAAAGATTATTTACAATACGTCTGTTAAAAGAATTGTTACAGAGGATTATACTCCAGATAATCCGAAGGATAAGTATGTTTCTGTAGTTACTGGTGTTGAAGTGACCGGAGAAAAAAGAGGCAGAATAGATGCTGATGTGGTTGTAGTAACTACTGGTGGAAGGTCTTATGAGAGAACCGGTTCTACCGGTGATGGATACATACTTATTACTGATGTTTGTAAAGATATAGATATAATGAAACCAAGACCGGCATTGGTTCCCATCACTATAAAGGAACCATATGCTGCTGAAATGATGGGGCTTTCGCTTAAAAATGTGAGTATTAAAGTTATAGCTTCGAAGGATTCATATAAGCTTAAAAAAGATAAACTTATTTTTGAAGACTTCGGCGAGATGCTTTTTACACATTTTGGTGTTAGCGGTCCTCTTTGTATATCTGCGTCATCATATATAAGTTCGTTTATAAGTTCTTATAACTTTAAGAATGATACACATATTCCATATAACAATATTAACGGATTTTCGCTTGAACTGGATCTGAAACCAGCGCTTTCAGATGAAGAGCTGGAGAGACGTGTTTTAAGAGATTTTGAGGAGTTTCATAATAGAGAATTTCAAAATTCTCTTGGAAAGCTTTTTCCAAGGCTTTTGATTCCTGTGATAGTAAAAAGAAGTGGAATTAAATCAGATAAAAAAGTTAATGAGATAACATCGGAAGAAAGACAAAACCTGATTTATCTTATAAAGCATTTTAAACTTACTATTACTGGGCTTCGTGATTTTGATGAAGCAATAATCACAGGTGGAGGAATTGGTGTAAAAGAAATAAATCCTCAGAATATGGAACTAAAAAAAGTAAGGAACCTCAGGGTGGCAGGAGAGATAATCGACTGTGATGCACTTACTGGCGGGTTTAACCTACAGATAGCCTGGAGTACAGCTTATATGGCTGCTGAATAAAAACTTTATTATAAAAATGAGGTTGAAAAATGGACTTGAATGAAATTAAAAAGAAATATTCCTATGCGGGGCTCTCGTATTTTGCTTTTATGGTACTTACTTGGATTCTGCAAGTATGTACAATGCTGGTGTTAAAGAAGATGGGAATTGAAAGACATGACTGGATAATGTATCTCTCATCTATGATTCCTATGTGGGCGGTATCATTTCCTGTCTGTGTACTCATGATGAGAAAACTGCCGACAGTAAAAACAGGAGATGAGAAATATGGAGCCCTGAAACTGCTGCAAGTATATCCGATGGTGCTTTTTATGGTTATAAGCGGAAGCGTTATAGGAAATATACTTTCCTTCATAATCGGTTTTTTAACAAATTCAGAAGTGAAGAATACAACTATTGATGCTATTCAGGGTCAGGCTATACTTCCAAGCTTTGTGTTTGCCTGCATAGTAGCTCCGGTAATGGAAGAGCTGGCATTTAGAAAGCTTCTTATTGATAAATTGGGGCACTATTCAAAGAAATATACCATTATTCTTTCAGGCGTTATGTTTGGACTTGCGCATGCAAATCTGTACCAGTTTTTTTATGCCTGTGCATTAGGAATTGTTTTTGCATATATCTATACAAAAACAGGAAGGATTCATTATACTATGATCCTTCACGGGATAATCAATTTTATGCATGGAGTATTTCCGATGATATTCCTTAAAAATCTTGATATGGAAGCACTTCAGAATGCATCAAAACTGGATATAAGTTCTCAGGAAAATATCCAGGCGATTCTGAATCTGTATTCGGATCCTAATTTCCTTATGCTTCTTTTATGGCTTTTTATTATATTCTGCCTGTTGGTGCTGGGTATAGTTTTATTTATACTGAATGTGAAAAAGGTCAGAATTGATGATACGGCATCACCACTTCAGAAGCCTTTTGCTTTAAAAACTGTTTTCCTGAATGTTGGAATTATTCTTTTCATTCTTGAAACCTTAACTGATTCCATATATCAGATTGTTTGTCAGATAAAAGCGTAAATTTTTTAACTATATTTTTTGAAATATGTCCCTAAAAATGGTACAATACTTTAGTCTAGAATTAAAAAAAACGGGGGTGCGTTAATGAATATTGCAATCGATGGACCGGCAGGAGCCGGAAAAAGCACAATAGCCAGATTGGCGGCAAAGGAACTTGGATTTGTTTATGTAGATACCGGAGCTATGTATAGAGCTATAGCGCTATATCTTCTAGATAATCATACAGATATTGAAAATGAAGAGGAGCTTAAAACAGCTCTTAAACAGATACATATTAACATTGTTTATGAATCAGGTGTTCAGCACGTGTTCCTTGATCTTCAGGACGTTTCAACTGAAATCAGAAGTGAGAAGGTTGGTAATATGGCTTCAAAGTCATCTGCGCTTGCTCCTGTAAGAGAAAAGCTGCTTGATCTTCAGCGTGATATAGCAGCAAAAAATGATGTAATCATGGATGGAAGAGATATCGGTACAAATATACTTCCAAATGCTGAACTTAAGATATATCTGACAGCTTCAGTTGATGTTAGAGCCAAGAGACGTTATGATGAACTGATCATTCATGGTGAAAACCCGGATCTTGAAACCATCAAAAAAGATATCGAGCAGAGAGATTATCAGGATATGAATCGTGATATAGCTCCTCTGAAACAGGCTGAGGATGCAGTTCTTATTGATAGTTCAGATATGACCATAGCTGAAGTTGTAGATCAGATAGTTGATCTTGCTAATCAGAAATAAATAAGTCTTGGAGGTGACAATGGAAGTTATTCTTGCCTCAAAGGCCGGGTTCTGCTTTGGAGTTAAAAGAGCAGTTGATACAGCGTTTAAGGAAGCTGAGATATCTAGGGATAAAAATGTTAAGGTTTTCACATTTGGTCCTATAATTCATAATGAAGAAGTAACAAAAGAACTTAAAAGTTCTGGAGTTGACATTATTGAAAATCTTGATGATATAAAGGGACTGCCAGAAGGTACTAAAATAATCATCAGGTCACATGGTGTTTGTAAAGATGTTTTTCAGACTATTAAAGAAGCTGGACTGGAAGTAGTAGACGCCACATGTCCATTTGTCAGTCACATACATGAAGTTGTTCATGAGAAATCCGCTGAGGGGGATGTGATTCTCATTATTGGAAATCCTGGACATGCTGAGGTTGAGGGCACTATAGGATGGTCTGTTGGTGAAACCTATGTAATTAATAGTGTTGAGGATATCGATGAACTTCCTGATCTATCCGATAGAAAAATAACTGTTGTTGAACAAACAACTTATAGTTTAAAAAAATTTAAAGAATTAGTTGCAGTTTTACAAGATAGATATTATAATGTTAATGTTTGTAAAACTATATGCAATGCTACTGAGGAACGTCAGACTGAAGCAGAGAAGCTGGCCTGTTCTGTGGATGCTATGATAGTTATAGGTGGCAGGAATAGTTCTAACACACAAAAA
>CACZOE010000071.1 GCA_902782695.1 uncultured Lachnospiraceae bacterium
AAAGAAACATGCCAATAAGAATGCTGAGAAGCGTGCCGTAAAATCAAGGACAAAAACTAACCAGCGAAGTGTATCAAACAGTGCATCTATAAAAATCTAAAAAAGTTTAAAAAAAGTATTTACGTGTTGCTCTTTTGTTGCACCCGAAGTGTATAATAGCATTTGTATAATGAAGAATGATATTAAAAAGAAAGAAGGAAACGAAAATGAGAAGGAACACGGTAAAGGTACTTTTAGTTGCTGCAAGTATGATGATGAGTATGGCTTTTGTTACAGCCTGTGGAGCTGAGGAAATGACAGCTGAGGAAGCTAGTCAAGCTGTATCAGAGATTAAAGAAGACTTAGATGATGCAAAGGAAGATATTAGCGAAGCGAAGGAAGAGGTAGCAGAAAGCATGGATCAGGCTGTTGAGGAAATCTCCGAAGCTGTTGAAAATGCAGATGCTGCAAAGGATGAGATTATAGAAAATATATCAGGAGATATGGATCTCGCAGGTTCCTGGCAGGATGAGATAAGTAAGCGTGCTTGTATGGATGTGACAAAGAACAGCGATGGATCTTATGATATACAGGTATCCTGGGGTGGCAGTGCATTTGAAACTGCTATCTGGAAGATTCACGGAAACTATGACAGTGCTTCCGGAATGCTCTCATATGAGGATGGCTCTTACGCTATGCACACCTTTGATGAGGATGGAAATGAGACTCTTTCAGATGAGACAACTACTAAGGGTTCCTTCATGAAAGAGGGAGACAAGCTTCGCTGGCAGGATTCTAAGAACGATGGTGATGGAGTTTTCGTAAGACTTTCTGATGAAGAAACAGGTGATGCTTCTGTAGAAGCACCGGTTGTTGGAGATGATTATATAAGCGTTCTGCCTGATTATATCTATAAGGGCGGCGATCCAATCATGGCTGCTGTAACACAGTATATGATCGTTCAGTACAAGGGTAATTATGCTCCATGTGATGTCAGCATTCCATGTCCTGTAATTGTTGACAAGGATGAGACAGATTCAAATGATGTTAAGGTCTGGGGAAACTTCTGGCTTTATAATTATATGATGAATGGTGATACACTTGTATCAGAGAGTGGTGGATCATATCCGGGACTTATGCACCTCAAGTCTACTGATGCTGGATATGAGGTGACAAGCTTTGAGGTTGTTGCTGATGGTTCTGATTATGATGAGAGTGCCAAGCAGATATTTGGTGACAGATATGATAAGTTCATTTCTTCAAATGCAGATGATGCGGCAAATCAGAAGCTGAGAGCAGAGATAATCTCTGATTATGTTAAATCTCACGAGCTTGCTATAACTAAGTATCAGGATACAGGCTGGGATCCTGTAGAACTTCCACAATAAGTTTTTGGGAGTTTTAAAAGTAGTTTTAAAGATATGAATAGTGGCAGTAGTCAGGTATACACTTGAGCGGTTATACCAAGCGCTGCCACTTTTTGAGTATATTAGATTTTTCGACTTTTTGAGTTGACCTGGTTTTGATACACATTTATCATAATAGGGATTAAATTTTGGGATTAAAAGAAGCAAACAAGGGATGCTGACATGAAAAAACTCAGAAGAATAATTTTAATAATACTTATGCTGATTGCCGTTATCATTGTTGATTATCTGGTTATTCGAAACACCCATACCTGGTATGCAGTTGCTGATGTTACTGATACAGGCAGGGTGAAGGTGACCATGGATAGAGATGATGTGGTTGAAGTAACCAGCGTTAAGTACAGAGAGCGCCGTGATGGCAATATGCTTGTTATCAAGATGAAGGCTGTAGGAAAAGGGACTGCTAATCTTACTCTTGAAACAACTGACTCTGAAATGCCGATAACAGAAAATACTATTTCTGTGGATGATCTGGGCTTTGTGACAGAATCAAATTACCTGGGGTCTCTCAATGATATAACCATAATACGATATGAAGTACTGATCATTTGCATCATCATGATCATAAATATATATTTCAAAATGCGTACTATTTCAAAAGAATCCAGGTATTCCTATCGTCTGATGTTTTATTCAGGGGCGATAGTATTCCTGGTGGTAACTGATATTATCTGGCTTTTAAGAATTATAACAGATGATTTTTTCACCAGTACCCAGCTGTTTACGTTATATGCAGATATACTATATGCATTTCATATGTTCGCGCTTTTGGTATTTCCGATGATATTTATACTGTCAATATTTCTTATCGTGAGTAACATAGTTCTGATGCGTCATGAAGGAAGAAATGTCACAAATATGCTGGGAATAGCATTGGGAGTTCTGCTGGTTTCCATGACTGTTGCAACCTGGTCTGCATATTCCATGCTTGATAAGATAATAGATGTTCATTCATATCGGGGAATGCATATCGAGTATACCGTTGAGTCGGTTATAGATGTGGTTCTGGCATATCTGGAATGCATGATGGTAGGCACTACCATCTGGACCTTAAGAGCAGCGAGATATGTACCTGCCTTTGATAAGGACTATATTATCATTCTTGGCTGCAGTATCAGAAAGGATGGAACACCAACTCCTCTTCTGAGGGGACGTGCAGACAGGGCTATATGGTTTGCAAAAAAGCAGAAGGAAAAGACAGGAAAGAATATAAAATTTGTGGCTTCCGGTGGTAAGGGCGATGATGAAGTAATCTCCGAGTCAGAATCCATTACAAATTATCTGGTGGAATGTGGTGTTCCAAGAGAAAGTATCATCATGGAGGATAAGTCCACTACCACCGATGAGAACATGAAATTTTCCTATCAGCTGATCATGGAGGATTATAATAAATCTTCTGGAAAGAACAGTTCTGCAGATGAGGTTTCCTCAAATAATGAATCTGAAATACAAACTCCAGAGATAGTATTCTCAACTACAGGTTATCATGTATTCCGCAGTGGACATATAGCAGCGTCTCATATGATAAAGGCGGAGGGGATAGGCTGCCGCACCAAATGGTATTTCTATGTAAATGCACTTATACGTGAGTTTGTAGCAAATATGAATATTGCACGTCGTAAGCATATTCCTAACGTGATAGCTATCATTCTCATCATAGTTGCCATGCTGGTGCTTAGTTATAATTTCAAAATCTTGTAAAATATAATCAGATATGGGGAAAAATTAAAAAAATTTAAAAATATTCAAAAAAATTTTCAGAAATAACCAGATTGTGTTGCGCTTTTGTGGATAATCAGGGTGTATTATTAAATTAACAAAAACAAAAACGGGTTACTGGACAGTAAACTCTGATATATAATCCTATGAAGGGAGGACTGGTTATGAATACTATAGTTGATAGAATTTCTACATTTATTGAAGAAACTGTAATTAGCAGGATAAATGGCATAGATAGTGAAACACTTAACAACTTAATAATGGCTATTGTAGCAGCGTTTGTAGTAATCATGGTAGCGAAGAAGCTTATGCAGCTCAGCATTAGAATTCTACTGATAGTACTTATAGCCGTATTTGTCATCTTCGCAGGACCAAGAATAAATGTATTTATCGCTAACAAGCTTGATTCTTATGGAATCCATGGAATACTTCAGCAAAAGCTTAGCGAAATAATAGATGGAGATATAGAGACTAAGGTTATATATGATTACAAAGTTGAGACAGGTATAGACCTTGGAGAGGAAGACCGAGAACTGATCGAACAGCTCAAGGCAGAGGCATTTCAGGTAAATCCCAATATGAATGACGAATTAAACCTGATAGCAAATGCAGGCTTCCCGGCAATAGTTACCAAGACAATCCTTATAAATATATCTGATCCGGGAACTCCATCAATACAGGCAACAAGCTTTGCAGACTATACAGCAACATTCCTTATCCTGAGAATGACAACCCTCTTATCATATCTGATAGCATTCTCAGTAGCAGCAGAACTCTTTAAGGAAGATGCAAAGAGAAGATATTAAAACAGTCTACATAGTTTTAAATCTAACATGTTCTAAATAAATTTAAAAAAATGCTTGATATATTAGGTATGTCAGGCATTTTTGAATGATTGTTTGTATAAATGGCAGATTTATGATATAATATAGCTTCCTAATCAGAGGTTTTGTTTACATAACAATTAAAAAGGGGCTTTGTAAAGGTAGACATGAACTATAACTCTACTAGCAGCGTTTCCGTTGATAAAACCCAAAAAGATCCACCAAAACTGAATAATGAATTAAAAGATAAGAAGAGTAAGAAAAAGAGAACAGCTGCAAGCTTTGCAGCAGAGTTTTTTATAAAGTTAGGTGTTACCTCGTTTATAGTATTTTTTTTACTCCTATTTGTAGTGGGGGTATATATAAATCATAGTAATACATCTTATCCCATGATAAAAGATGGAGACCTCTGCCTGACATATAAGCTGGCGAAGGGTAAAAATGGGGATGAGATAGCCTACCAGAATGACGGGAATATACGATTTGGCAGGATAGTAGCATTGCCTGGCGATATCGTTGATATAAATGAGGGAAATATTACTGTAAATGGTTACGGTGTGTATGATAAAGCAGTGTATGCGACACCGGCCGAAGGATCAGCCATAACCTATCCATATAAGGTTCAGCCTGATACTGTATTTGTCCTGAATGATTATAGGGAAGACATTACAGACAGTAGAACCTATGGAAGTATAGCCTTGTCAGATGTAAAGGGAAAAGTGATATTGGTTATGAGACTGAGAGGAATTTAGTTCATGATTGCACATGGTGCAAAATTTATATACTTAATGGAGGTATTGATCATGAAAGAAAGAAAAACCAAGAAGTTACTGTCACTTATTCTAGCGACAGTCATGAGTATCCTGTTAATAGGATCATCAGTTTTTGCAGATGGAACCACATATACTGCCATTGCTGCTCCAACTGGTG
>CACZOE010000072.1 GCA_902782695.1 uncultured Lachnospiraceae bacterium
TTATGGTGGGTTATTTTAATATGTGTAGCCCCATGAACCCTGGATCTGGGGAAGGAGGGTTTCAATGTCCCAGGTCTGGCTACTTTTTTCTTTGCTGTTAGGGTCGTTGAGAGTTACATTTCCATTTTCATCGATACCTGTAAGTACGATGAAGTGACCGGTGGTTGTGAAGTCTCCAGGCCCCATGATGCAGATGATCGGACTACCTTGGCTGAGTACATCTTTGATGGACTCAGCATCGTGAGGAACGTCAAATGCATTAAGACCGAGATTTGCTGCCAGGTCAGTCATCATATCCCATGAGGTGCCGATACCGGGAACATAGTAGGCTTCTGACTGTGCTGTCAATGCCATCTGATATGGGTTCATGTCGGTGTTTCCTGTAAGCCCTGTGTAGACCATTGAAAGAGCTGTTGGTCCGCAACCGTTAAGAGCTATCATATCGTTACCGTATGTTTCATAGCCCCATCTCTCATCCCACTGAAGAAAGAGGGGGATTTCGCCAGCGACTACGTCACTGCTTATATCTATGTCGTGATGTGTGCCTACATTTGCCTTATAGTTGTTTACAAAATCTCTGGCTTCAGGATTTTTTATATATAGATCTATAAGCCCCTGTGGATATCCTTCGCTTGTAAGTCTTTCTATATCCTTGCTAAGTTCACTATCTTCTAACATATCGCTGCTCCATGCTTCATCACTCCAGGTGGTGGAATCATTCCATGTAGGAGCTCCATTCCAGGAAGTGCTGTTTCTCCAGGTGGTAATGTGGCTCCAGATAGAAGTGTTTATTTTAGTATAATATAATGCAACAGTTGCGATTGATAAAGAAATAACAGTTATACAAAATCTTTTTGCAATAAGTACTTTACGTTTTCTTTTACGCGCTGCTATTTTTCTTTCGATTCTGCGGGATGCTGCGCTGCCTTCAAATACTCTTATATTATTTCTGATGTCGGGATGACCTGCGGCACCCATTCTGATATAGGTCTGTCCATCGCGACCTGATCGGATATATACATTTTCTGCGTAAGAACTCATCATTTTACCTCCTGATTTTCTGATTTCTCTTCTGTTCATACTTAATTCTGATTTTCAATTTTTGCTCTGTTTTGTTTATACGCACATCTTAAAGTGAGATTTTTAAGAAGTGGCGATATAATTATTAAGGATTAATTAAGATACGGTATAAAAAATCATTGCAAATGTTTGATAATTATTTATAATGAAAAGGATATGGTTTTAAAGGAGTTTCCTGGTATGGGCGATTTTTACATAAATGAAAATGTAAAGACCTTCGAGGTTGATGAAAAGGCAGCGAAGAAACTTCGCAAGAAGTATGCAAAGCTGGTGAAGAAAAATGGCGGTGAGGCTGGCTCAAAAACCGTTATTGATTTTTTCTATGATGAGAAGGTTGAGAAGAATACAGTCCTGATTCAGGGACTTGGCGTCAGCGTGCGTGGAAGCGTGCAGTATATGCTGAACGAACTGAATTATGATAAACGTTTTTCAAAGTATAAAATATATGTAAGAACCAAGGATCATTCCGATGCGACTGTTAAGGAATATATAAAGAAGAATAACTGGACCCGGACGACTACAGTTCCGAAGGGTTATTATAAGAAACTTGAGAGCTGCAAATATATCTTTACTGAGAGTTATGTGCCGTATCAGTGGATAAAAAAGAAGGATCAGATATTTATAGATATCTGGCATGGTACTCCCCTTAAGAAGCTGGGAGTTATCAAGAATGGAAGAAAAGCACATCTTCAGTCCAAGCAGCAGAAAAATTTCCTGTGTACGGATTATTTCCTTTATCCAAATGATTTTACTAAGGATATAATGTACAAATCCTACGACATATCAACTCTGATGGATGCAAAGGCTCTGATGCTGGGTTACCCGAGAACGGCGGGAATACTTCAGGTTACTGAAGAGAGGACTTCTGAGATAAGAAAACAGCTTGCACCGAATGGTGAAAAGGTCTATGCTTATATGCCTACCTTCAGAGGTTATCTGAATGACGAGGAAACCATAAAAAGAGAAAAGGAATTCTTAGAATATCTGGATGAGAGATTCGAAGATGACCAGACACTTTATGTAAACCTGCATCATCATATATCTGCCGGACTTGACTGTTCGCAGTTTAAGCATATTCATACATTTCCGCCACTTATTGACAGCTACGAGCTGCTAACTGCAACGGATGCTCTTATTTCAGACTATTCAAGTGTATTCTTTGATTATCTGGTTCTTGGAAAACAGATAATACTTTATATAGAAGATTATGATACCTATGCTTCCTTCCAGGGACTGAATATGGATATCAGAGATCTGCCTTTCGACATGGCACATTCCAAGGATGAAGTCATGGAAATGTTAAACCGCGGAAAGGATTATGATGACACGAAGATCCGAAGTGAGCTGTGTGCTTACGATACCGCGGAGAATCCGGCTAAACTCTGCCAGCTCTTCAGGGATGATGAAGAAGGACTTGTTCTTGAGTCTCATCCTAAGAATGATAAGAAGAAGGTTATCTTTTATTCTGACTGCTGCCGGGAGGGCAAGGAAACCCAGCTGCTTCATGAGTTTGCAAATCAGGTCGATAAGGATCACTATGATTTCTGGGTTGGATGTGATTCAGAGAAAACCAAGAAACATGTGGACAGTGCATATCCTATGCTCCATGAGTCACAGAACATTTCCTCTGAGGATGACATCAGACTTTCCTCTGTTGGAGCACCTGTAAAGGAGCTGTACCTGAAGGGGAAGATTGATTTTGAGAAAGCAATGAAATATCTGATACATGAATATGGGCTTATACCTGTTCAGCAGTACGGATATTCGCATTTTGATACATTTGTTATATATGACACTGTTGATCCGGAGATGATCATTTCTATGTCACTGATGGATGCAGGAAGCAAGGTGCTTTTCATTACAAAGGACATCCTGAAGGAAGTGGAAGATGGAAATACATTTATGGGGGATGCTGTAAGATTTGCGGCTGATTACTGCAAGGTAATTGCTGTAACAGCTATAGAAGATAAGGAAGCTGCCGAGAAGCTGCTGGGGGCTGACTGGACCGGAAAGGTTTCGGTTGCTTCGGATGTAGAGGGGCTCAGCTTACTAATTCGTTGAGGGATATGCTTATGAAGAGAGTAATTACTTATGGTACATTTGACCTGCTTCATTATGGTCATATAAATCTTCTGAAAAGGGCGAAGGCTCTTGGCGACTATCTGATAGTTGCGCTTTCTACAGATGATTTTAACTGGAATGAGAAGCAGAAGAAATGCTATTTCAGTTATGAACAGAGGAAGATGCTGCTGGAGTCCATCAGATATGTGGACCTGGTTATTCCGGAGGAAAACTGGGAGCAGAAAAAAAGCGATGTTCATGAATATCATATAGATACATTTGTTATAGGTGATGACTGGAAGGGAAAGTTTGATTTCCTGAAGGATGAAGGAGTTGAGGTTGTTTATCTGGAAAGAACTCCTGAAATCAGCACCACCAAGATCAAGCAGGATGCTGCTGCCGGAGACGGCGTGGAGCTTCCGGAATAAAACGCTGATAACAAGTGAGATGTTCGGGAGAGGAATATATGCCGGATAAGAAAATGCCGATGTTTGAGTATCATTTCATGGCTCATGCCCTCGGCGGATATAAAGGACATAAATATCTGAATAACGAGGACGCGCTGAAATACTCGCTTTCCCAGGGACACAAATTTTTCGAGGTAGATCTGTTTCTTACTGCAGATCACAAGGTGGTTCCTTCCCATGGCTGGGATGAGAAACATGCGAAAACCTGTGGCATGGAGTATTCGCCGGAGTTTGAACATATGACTGAGGAAATGTTCCTCAGGCAGAAACTCTTTGGTATGGATACCATGAGCATAGCTACCTTATATAAATATATGAAGGACTATCCGGATATATATCTGGAGCTTGACCTGCATGCTGAAAATGATGAGGATACTTCTGAAGTTACTAAACTTCTTCTGGAGGCCTTTCATAATGATGAGCAGGTACTGGACAGACTGCTGGTTCAGGCTCATCCCTCCAGATTTGAAGCTATCGACAGCGTATATCATTTCAAGTATTATCAGACCTTTCTGCATAAACATCCGCCTGAGGAACTGTTCAGGGAGGTTCTTGATTATGCTGTAGATCATGGAATAGGATCCATAGCTCTCAGTGTTCATGATGCTGACGAGATTAATATAAAAAGGATAAAAGATAAAGGACTTAATGTGCTTATATATACACTGGATAAGTATCCAAAAGCTGAGCAGCTGCTTAGCCTGGGTGCAGATACTATTTGTACCAATACAATGAGTCCAAAGGGAGAGAGAAA
>CACZOE010000073.1 GCA_902782695.1 uncultured Lachnospiraceae bacterium
CTGTTCCATCCTCCCAGTTATAACCTGAAACAAAGTTTCCACCGGGATATCTCACCATAGGAACACTAAGTTCCTTTATGAGCGCCATAACGTCCTGGCGAAATCCCATGTCATCAGCTGTTATATGTTCCGGCTCATATATACCACCATAAACCGCTCTTCCTAAATGTTCGATAAAAGAGCTGTATATTCTGGCATCGATTTTGCTTATCTCATTTTCCTTATTGATTTTAATTACTGCTTTCATATTTCCCCCTTAAAACTTAAAACCTTTATTTCATTAGTTGAGCGAGAAGCTCTTCATCTGGATGGAGCTGGCCTGACCCTTGTAAGATATATAGATTGCATAAACTCCGTCAGGAAGATCTATATCTACTGTCTGCTTTGTCCAGATATTTGTATTATGAACCTCTATCTGTCCCAGTACCTCTGAATCTGGTGCAGTTCTGAGTTCGAACACTCCATCTCCATAGCCTCTGGTTTCCAGACTGAAGCTCTTTATTCCTTCACATTTATAATACTTAAAGCCCATGGTAGTTCCATCAGTGATTCCTGAAATGAATGCCTCCGGCTTTTCCATGCCCTCATCCAGCCTCTGCTTTATGGTAGGCTGACCCGGCTTTCCGATATACATGTCAGGTTCTTTGGTGAACATATTGCAGACTGTATAGGCCAGATGCTCGCCTTTTCCGGTAAGCGGAGCAGCGTTTAAGCCCTGTGATGTAATCTCTACCTGAGGAATGCTTCCATCCTCAGCAAAATGTATTATCTCAGCGCAGGCCTGACGGCTATACCAGGTTCCATTTGTATGACGATGGTAGAAGATATACCACTCACCATTTATTTCAACTATGCTTCCATGGTTATTTGCTCCGTACATTCCCGGCACATCGCTCTCTTTATAGGTATCTATACCTATATCCGCATTACTTACGATAACACCACCGTAGGTAAATGGTCCCTTGAGCGAATCAGAGGTTGCATAGCAGAGCTCGTGCATCCAGACAGAGGAATATACGAAATAATAAGTATCTCCTCTTTTTCTGATGGAAGATGCCTCGAAGAATTCGTGTCCCTCAAAGCTTCCCTTCTCAGGATACTCAATTCCCGGAGCTATAAATATCGGTTCCTCCTCGATGGTTAGCATATCCGGACCAAGAACAACCATCATTGAACCACTTCTGGATTTATCTCCTCTCGGTGCAAAACCGCCATAGAAGTAGGTCTTGTCTCCCTCAGTATAGACACCCGGATCGAACTGAGGCTCATCACCCTCTCTCTCACCAAGTCTTGTTCCATCTTTATAATGTACATATCCCAGGAACTCATACTCACCTGCAGGTGTATCGCATACGGCAACTGATATCACGCATACCTTATCAAGAACATAATAGAGATAATATCTTCCATCCGGTCCTATGGTTACATCAGGAGCATAGAGACACATGGCTCCGTCCTCATTCATAGGATCCTGTGTCTTTTTATATATAACGCCCTCATATCTCCAGTTGCCCAGATCATCAACAGGCGCCGAATAACAAACATAGTCTCCCAGACAGAATACATGTCCATCATAGATATCATGTGAACCGTATATATATACCCTGTCTCCAAATACATATGGCTCACCATCAGGAACATATTCCCACGAAGGAAGATATGGGTTTACTGCTTCTCTTTTAACACTTTCACTCATAACACTTTTTCCTTTTCTTTTGTTAATGTAAAACGGGCGTATCCTGCATAAGATACGCCCGTCAAAAAATATTTTAAGGAGATATAGTATTTACTTGGGTCTGCTATTTCTTCTCAAGAATATACTTCAGTATTCCAATCGCTGACTCATATTCCTCGGGTTTTCCCGAAACAACAAAATATACCTTTTCCCCTGTTTTTATATAGTCTTTCGTAAAGGCTGTATCAGTTATATCAATAGCTGCTGCTATTTCTTTATCTGACTCCCCAGACTTTTTATATATTTTTTTGTCCGCCAGTTTTCCGGATAAATCAGAGTCCAGAACCTCATCCAGGTCAGCCAGGCACTCGATCCCATTCACAAATTCCAGTCCCACATCATCTGTTATCAGATAATTGTAGGAATTGGTTGCCAGTTCAGCCTGAAATATCGTATAAGACTCAGGTTCATTCCTGTCCAGGAATATACCCGGAGCAATATTTACCTTGTTTGTCAGCTTACTCTTTCCCAGATAATCTCTGTAATCATTACCGAGGTACAGACTTCCCTCTTCGGAAATATCCAGATTTACCACACCTCCGGTAACTATAGAGTGTCTCATATTTATACCAACATCAATGAGTATCCATATAAGAAGTATAAGAACAATCACTGCAAATATTACTGTTTTCAGATAATACTCTTTGAAGTAATCCTTCTTCTCAGCCTTATTCATTTCGCTGAGTTTATTTTTTTCATCTTCAATATATTCTTTAAATGTTAACCCGTGAATCATTCCTTAACCGTTTCCTCGCTGTCATCCTCCACATCCACGTTTTTCTCTTCAGAATCTGCACCGTCTGTTTCAGCATTCTCGCTTTCCTCAGACGATACACTTTCCAATGCATCCAGGTTGAACTCAACATAGTCTGGTTCAGGCTCATTATCAGAAGTCTTTTTACCAAAGGTTTTCTCCTCCAGCTTATCAAAACTCTTGATAAAGAATCTCGAATTATAATATAGCGCAACACAGGCTATAAACAGCCATATGAGCCATGCCCACTTGTAATACCATATGCTGATAATAAATGGCAGAATCGCCATGATAAGTCCCAGAAGTACTCTTGGAAGATGAACTATTCCAAAAATAAGAGCATTTCTGAAAGCGTCAAATGTTTTCATTTCAAATCTGGATATCATTGGAAAGATACAGAAGCCTATTATCAGGAACATAGCTGTGAATATGGCCAGCATGCCAATAGCTATCACCTGAGTGCCGTTGCCATTCGACTTAATGATAATGTACCAGTCGACACCAAAAAAGGCATATATAAGAATCATAACAGAAGATATCTTGAAATCCTGAACAAAATTATCCTTAAAAGCGCGGAAAAATGTTTTTGTGATCACAGGTTCCTGACCACGTTCTATCTTCATAGCAACGTAGTACTTGGCAGATATAGAAGCACCAATAGTAAAAATAGGAATCGAACAGATAAAACACAGAATATTCAGCCAAGCAAAATCTACGACTCTGCTTATAAACTGCATCAAATCACTGTCCGGCTTAAAAAAGTCCATTTAAATTCCTTCCCAAATACATAGGATGACAGGAAGAGAGGCTCTTCATGTCATCCATCTTGTATTCTCTTTATTATATCTATATGTAATCCTTCACTGATTTACAAGAAATAAAATATCAGATGTTGGTGTCAAAATCACCAAATCTTATAATTCCCACTAAGGATCATGTATGAGAAAAAGTAAAGGCAGTTATCATAGTATCTTCTGTCACCCAGTCTGAGCGGGGTCTCCAGAAATCTCTTAACCCATTTAGCTGTTTTCTCATTATCCACTATAACTCCCGTACTTGCATTTGTAGCAATTATAGCAACGGGATGAAGTGCATTTTCACTAAGTTTTGTTCCATCTACTTCGAAGATGTGATCCCAGTCGTCCTGGTTTTCCGGTCTTTCAAAGAAGGAAATGTATTTATCAGCCTCCTCCTTTGCCCACTCACTGCAACCAAACCATACACTGTCGATAGCAATGTTCAGGATAGTTCTGTATGCATCACTATAGAACCAGTCGTGACGACCATTATATATATCATAGTCTTTAACAGGTCTGTGAGGGCTTCCGTCATACTCAGCATACTCTGCTGAAAATCCTGTTACAGGATGACAAGCCTTCTTCCAGTATTCACGACTCTCTACAGCAGCTCTTTTACAGAACTCTGCATCCTTTTCATCAGCTACCTGAGCGTAGAGCTCATAAAAATGTGGCAGATGATATGATGGATCAGAAAAATCTTCTTCAGCAATAAATCTTATATATCCGGTCTCAGCATCAAACATTGCTCTTCCCGGAGTACCGTCATAGCCTTTATTTATACACGTATGGAGCAGATTTCTTGCCTCGGCATGATAATCAAATATTCCTTCGCCATTTCCCCATCTGTTTCCCGCAAATATGAGATCCATAATGAAGAATTCTTCTCCATCCGGAGCAGCGCCATAGGAATTCTTCTCACCATTTGTCTGACAAGACCAGGCAAAATATCCCTGATTCGGACCTTTATCCATATACATATAGGTTCTGGCCCATTTCCATAAACGGTTAAACTCGTCCTGACGGTCCATCTGTACGCACATCATCATGCCATAGGACATTCCCTCTGTGCGCACGTCATGATTTCCCGTGTCTTCGATATATCCTAAATCGTCGCCTACCGGAGTATATACTCTTTCACCTTCATCACCATAGAATATGGTATTGAAGATCTCCATACATCTCTCATAAGCCATTTCATCGGATATACCAAATTTAGATAAATAATTCATAAAATCACTAATTATTCCTTAACTCCACCGATTGTAAGTCCTGCTACGAAGTACTTCTGCAGGAACGGATACAAACATACGATAGGTGCCATTGTTACGATAGTTGCAGCCGAACGTACTGATACAGGCTGCAGGTTTGCTCCTTCACCTGAGTTAGGGTCTGTCTTACTTGACTGACTTGATACAGATGAAAGAAGTTTCATAAGCTCATACTGAAGTGTTGTATACTGTGATGACATTCTGTTGTAGAGCATTGTATCGAACCATGAATTCCACTGACCTACTGCTATGAAAAGAGCTATTGTAGCGTACATAGGCTTGCAAAGTGGAGAAATGATCTTTACGAAAATTGTTGAATAAGCAGCACCGTCGATCTGAGCAGCCTCTTCAAGCGAATCAGGAATACCTTCCATGAAAGTTCTCATAACCAGCATGTTGAATGCTGAGATGATACCTGGAATGATGTATACCCAGAATGTACTTGTAAGATGAAGTGTCTTGAAAAGGAGCAGTACAGGAATCATACCGCCGTTTACATACATTGTTACTACCCAGAAAGCTGTAAGAGACTTCTTAAGAAGGAATCTCTTTCTACTTACTATAAATGCAAGAATAGCATTTATTACAACACCGATTGCTGTTCCAAGAACAGTTCTTGCAACAGAGACGAAAAGACCTGTTGTAAGATTCTTCATAGCGAATACTGACTTGTAGTTATTCAGAGAGAATTTTCTCGGAATAATATGGATACCACCTCTAACTGCATCAATACCATCATTAAATGATAATGCCAGTGTATTGAGTATAGGATATATTGTAATAACTACGAACAGTACCATGAAGATAATGTTACATACCGTGAAAACGTGGTCACCCACTGATCTTTTATACTTTGTTGGCTTTGGTACTGGAAGATAACTATTATTACCTGATCCTCCGGTAACAGCTTTTTCTAATTCAGTTTCATTTACATTCACAACCTGCATAATTTAACCTCCTTAGAATAATTTATCTTCACCGGTCTTACGAGCCACATAGTTTGCAAGCAAGATAAGAATAATAGAAACAAGGCTTCTAAATATACCGGCTGCTGTACCGAGGGAATAGTCGTTCTGACTGATACCCCATGTCAACGTGTAAATATCTATTGTCTCTGAAACACTCTTTACCAGACCATTACCGAGGATGTACTGTACCTCGAAACCTGCATTGAGGATCCAACCAATATTCATGAGAAGAAGAATCATGATTGTAGGTCTAAGTGAAGGCAGTGTGATATGTCGTATTTTACCCCATCTTCCGGCTCCATCTATTTCAGCTGCCTCATAGAGGTTAGGATCTATAGATGTAATAGCTGCAAGATAAATGATTGCATTCCATCCTGTTTCTTTCCATACGTTTGCAAATGCAACGATGCCCCAGAAATATTTTGGATCTGCAAAGAAGTTGATTGGTGAATTACCTAAATATCCAAGAAGCTCATTTACGATACCTGATGGTGAAAGAGCATCATGAAGGATACCTGTAACGATAATCCATGAAAGGAAGTGTGGCAGATATGAGATAGTCTGTACGACTCTCTTTCCACCCTTTGATTTTAATTCATTAAGAAGAATAGCAAAAAGGATTGCCATTACGAATGTGGCTACCAGGTTTAAAACACCCATTGCAAGTGTATTTCTGATATCCATAATAAAGTTCTTATCAGAAAACAGGAATTTGAACTTATCCATACCAATCCACTTGGAATGGAAAATACCTGTTTTAGGCTTATAATTCTGGAAAGCCATAGCCCAGCCTGCGAGCGGAATATAATTGAACAGAATACCATATGCAAAGAAAGCAAGGGCCCATACGAGAAGTGGCAATTGTCTCTTTACCTCTTTCTTCGAAAATCTGATCTTTGGTGGCTTAACCAGTTCGGCTTTTTTCTTACCCATAACTATCTCTCCCAACTATTTAAAAGGATAGCAGCCATATTGCTATGGCTGCATCCCTCTAAAGATTTCAGATTAATCTTACTTTCCAGCTCTACGATCTAACTCTTCCTGCATTTCATCAAGGAAGTCCTGAGGATTACAAGCATTGTAAGCATCCATATAATCATTCCATGTTGATTCAAAGTCTGATGCCATAACTACCTTTGGCAGCCACTCATGCTTTGTCTCACCCATCTTAACCCATGCAACACCACCTGGTGTGTCTGTTGTCATGTTGTTTGAATATGAGTACATTGGGAACCAAGGAGCGTTAGGCTCTTTAACTGAACCAATAAGTTCTGGATATGTTGTAACGCCATAAGCGTTGAATACATCGATAACTGGCTGAGCAAGTGTATCGAAGAATTCTGATGTCTGCTCTTCTGGCTTGTTAGCATTCTTTCCATCTTCAGATGTTCCGTGATACTGAGGCATGTAGCTGTATTGACACACGTGTGAAGCCTGATATTCAGGATCTGACCACTTTGATCTCTGCTCTTCTGTACGATAGAACAGTCCGTCGTCATCTACTTCATAGTCAACACCTTCAACTCCCCAGAATCTGAGGTCTCTGATTTCCTGCTTGCACAGGTCATCAAGGAACTGGAATGC
>CACZOE010000074.1 GCA_902782695.1 uncultured Lachnospiraceae bacterium
ACCTCCCTGCACCACTAATTTCTTCTGTCCTTTGTTCCAGAGAACATTTCCCAGAAAATATATAACTGCTATCCAGATTATCTGAATCAGACACTTGAACAGCATTTCCTTAGTGCCCAGCTGACCAAGATAAATCTGAACCGGTGTGAAATAAATGGATTCAAAAGGAGTGAATCTTAAAAATCCCGTCATCCATACAGGCATGAACCAGAGAGGTATCATTTTGCCTGAAAGTACATTTACAAATACATCCTTAATGGTTATCAGACTCCAGATATTTATGAGCCAGAAGGCTGTCATCTGTACTAAAAAGCTGATGCTGAAAAGTACACCGTAGCCAAGTATGGCACTGAAAATGAAAAGGATCATATTTCCAGCACCGGCGGGTCTTTCCATTCCTGTTGTAACCAGGGCAATGATCAGCACTGGTATGAATTTGAATATAAGATTAAATAGCGATTCACCAACATTTTCAGCTATCATCCTTCCCTTGAAGCTCATTGGACGAAGCAGCTCTGTAGAGATACTTCCATCCCATATTCGACCTGGCAGGAAATAATCGTTAGGTGAAAATATGGCACTTAGTCCGAGAGACAGAACGAAATTCGTTGTTACCATTGACATGGTTATTCCATCCACACTTTTTCCATTTCCGTAAAGAGCTCTATATATTTCATAAAATATAAAGAACTGCAGAACTGTCGAAAGTATTCCCATCAGGTGGTCAAAACGGTAAGCGCTTTTGCCAAGAAATGTTTTCTTAGCGTAAGCCATATAAGCACCGAGTTTCATCACGCCACCTTCTCTCTGCTGTAAATCTTACGGATGATACTATCTATATCCGGCTCAGCTATATTTATATCCTTCACATTATACGTAGATAACAGATGGCTCATAAGGTCATTGATATGAACCTTCCTGCCGTCAAAGATTAACTGACTGTGTCTCTTATCAACCTCCTGTATCTCAACTCCAGGAATTGATGATACAGTTTCATCATTCATGAAGAAAACATCCAGCTGCCTGGAGGAACCATGTAACTTCCTGATTCCCTCCAGTGTTCCGTCGTAGATCTTAGAACCTTTATTTATAATAATGAGGCGCTTGCAGGTCTTCTCGATATCCTGCATATCATGAGTGGTAAAAAGCATGGTCACGCCATCCTCAGCATTCAGATCTCTGATAAAGCTTCTTATGCTTTCCTTTCCTACAACATCAACTCCGATAGTAGGCTCATCAAAGAAAACTATCTCTGGAGAATGAAGAAGTGCCGCAGCTATATCTGCTCTCATCCTCTGTCCCAGAGACAGCTGTCTCACCGGCTGTTTCAGAAACTTGCTCATATCAAGCATTTCCGTATATCTGTCCAGATTCTTCTTATATACATCATCCGGTACACTGTAAATCGCCTTCAGAAGTTCAAAGCTGTCTATAACCGGAAGGTCCCACTGAAGCTGTGACTTCTGTCCGAAGACTACGCCTATCCTTCCCACATACTGCTTTCTCTGTTTGTATGGAACGATACCTGAAACAGAGATCAAGCCTGAGTCAGGATAAAGTATTCCCGAAAGCATTTTGATGGTGGTGGATTTTCCCGCTCCATTTGGTCCGACAAAGCCCACCATTTCTCCCTTCTCTATGGAAAAGCTTATGTCCTTCACCGCCTGCTTAGTCTCATATTTCGGAACGAAAAGATTTGCAACCATCCCGGGGATGCCACTGGATCTTTTACTAACCTTGTACTTCTTGCTGATGTTTTCTACCTCTATAAAGCTCATTTTGTCCTCCATGAAAATGTCATTTTTGCAGGTTTAGGATAATTTGTTCAAGGTTAGGTTTATCAATTTTGACATCTGATACCTTCGTCTGTTTCATCAGCACCTCCAATACCTCAGATGCAGAAATGTATCTGGAGTTATAATCATATGAAACAGTATTTCCTGACACTCTGTATCTCACTATTGGCAGGTCATCGATGTTGGGAAGTGCACCTTCGAAGGTAACCGTCATAGTATTTATAGGAAGATACTTACATCTAAGAGTCATTTCACTTCCATAAAAATAAAGTTTTCCTTCTGACAGTATAGCGAGTCTCGAGCACATATTCGAGATGGAGTTCAGGTTATGAGAGGTAATGAGAAATGTAACACCCTTCGAAGTTTCCTTCTTAACCCGCTCCTCCAGTATCTGCCTTCCTTCTTCATCAAGTCCCACATCAGGCTCATCCAGAATGACGAGCCTAGGCCGGATGATGAAAACACTGGCCAGTTCAACTCTTCTTCTCTGGCCTACAGAGAGGTCCTTAATCCGCTCATTCTCATAAGCCTTAAAGCCGAACTCCTGAACCAGCTCAGCATATCGCTCATCATATTCTTTCTTTGAGATACCATACTGATAACGTAACATTTCCAGTCCGATGGCGGGAGTATCTGCATCTTCCAGAACAGGTACACCGGTTATCAGAACGCTGAAGTCAGCTCCGTATCTGCCCAGGTTAAGATGCGGTTCTTTACCCATAAGAGTTACATTTCCCCTGTCAGGAACCAGAAGACCGCAGGCCAGACGAACCAGAGTAGTTTTACCAGAACCGGTATCTCCGATAAGACCTGTAACCTGACCTTTCTGGATATGAAAAGTCAGATCAGAAAGTATGAATTTGGATACATTATCAAAATTGATCATATCAACCTCATAGGAACTAACTACCTATAATGCTACAATATCCCTTGTAACGAAACTATACAAGGGATGTGGGACAAACGATATCTATATAGGGACGAACTGCAAATAACCGATGATTTTCTACGAAAATCGCTACTCTGCCCGTCCTCGAGCATAGCTCTTCTTGGACTTTGCTAAAAACTCAAACTCCTCAGATTACAGCGTGTCATACGGGGATAAATACACAAGCTACGAAAAAGCCTTCTTCTTCATAAAAATCAGAAAGGCCTGCATACTTCTCAGCGATACTCTTAATCTGTGGAACACCCCTGCCATGCTCAGCGCTCTCAGACTTAGTGGTAGTGAGCCCAGAATTCACCCCAAGGACAGACACGGATATCTTATTCTTTACCACTATCATGTCATAACCTTTTTTATGATAGATCTTTACAACCATCTCCGGATTAAAGTCCTCTTTACGCTTCTTCTCATCCAGACAAGCCTCGATAGCATTATCCAGCATATTGGAAAGAAGCGCTGAGAAATCCATGCTTTCCATTTTATCGAAGGAGAGATTCTCCACCTCAGCCTTAACATCTATTCCGGAGCTCCTAGCCTTAGACAGCTTCTCATTAAGAATGTGATTCATAAGGGAGTTTCCGGTTTCTATATAACTGTGAATACGATTCAGCTTATCTACGACCTGGGAAATATAGGCCCGTGCCGCTTCCTCGTCTCCATCATTCAGATATGAAAGTGTAACCATCAGATGATTCTTCATATCATGCTTAAGACTTCTCATACTCTCGTGAAGCGACCTGATTTCCTCATCCTGCTTTTCGATGTTATCCGCATTTACCTTCATTTCACCCATTTCATACTTCAGCTCAGAATAATCAGAAAAAAGCTTGTCATACTTTTCAAGAAGTTCCTCATATTTTTTATCAGACTTTTTTCCTATCAACGTAACATCTCCCTCATGAGTCTGGTCTTTGCAAATTCCTGATAGCTTCTTCCCATAGGAAGCTCAGTATTATCATCCAGAATTATTTTGTCGGAATTAATTACCTTTACGTAGTCGCTATTTACTAAAAAGCCCTTATGTATCCTGACATAGTCTTCACCGCTAAGAGAATTCTCCAGAGCCTGCATGGTTTCCCTGAACTTATACTCCTCACTACCGGTAACAACTCTGATATAATTTCCCTGTGCCTCAAAATACAGAATATCCTTCAGGCTGAGACGTATATCACCCTCAGCAGTATGAAAATAGAAATTCTTGTCCTTCGAAGAGATCTCACAAACTGCATCTTCTATAACTCGGGTCAGTTCCTTATCCAGATAGCTCTTTCGTACAAACCCAAAGGGATGAAGCTGCAGACTGTCATAGACAAGTTCGTCATGGCTGGTCACAAAAATAATAAGTGGTTTTGTCTCAAGGCTCTGAACCACTTCAGCAACCTCCAGCCCACTTATTTCAGGCATATCTATATCAAGAAGGAGGATATCAAAGCCCTCATGTTTCATATGCTTCATATCCTCCAGCAGTTTTTTTCCGCCATTATATAGAGATATCTCTGCTTCACTGATCAGGCTGCTAACCTTATGAGACATATCCTCCAGAATCTTCTTCTCATCATCGCAGATAGCCAGTTTTATCATTATACTTTCCTCACATTTTAGTAGGTTATCTTTTGATACTAATAAGTAAGTTATATGTTATATGTTATTTATTATTTACTTATAACTTACTTATACTTTACGTACAACCAGCGTCACATTAAAATCATCCGCTTCTTTCGTCGCAAATACATCACCATCCATTTTTGTCATCAGCTGCTTTACTATATATAGACCCAGACCATTTCCCTGTATATTTGTAGTGTTGCTTCCCCGGTAGAAGGAATCAAATATATTATTCATCTCACCTTCTTCCAGAGTGCATCCGGTGTTAGAAACTGTGATAAGCTTGCAGTCCTCTTCCTCATCAAAGGAGATGCTGATTTTACGTCCGTCTCCATATTTGATTGCATTTTCCATAAGATTTTGAAGGGATTCCACAAGCCTGTCCTTATCTGCATTTAGAAGCGCATTATCAAATGCTCCCACTTCAAAATCAGTATGAAGCACGCTTAATTTGTCTTTATAATATGCTGTAACTCCATCCATTACATCCTTCAGATATACTTCTCCAGGATTTACAGTAAGCTCCAGAAAATCCTCTCGGGACAGTTTATATATCTCATCAACATACCCCCGTATTTCCTCAGTTTTTGACAGGATGCCACTTAGAGCTTCCTGCTTCTTATCTTCAGTATCATAGATTCCCTCAGAGAGTGCTTTTGAATACAGCTGAATGGCAGAAAGAGGTGTCTTGATATCATGAGACAGAGAAAGCAGCATGGTCTTCTTCTCCTTCTGAAACTCCAGATTTCTCGACTTACTGTCTTCAAGATTCTCTCTCAGCATATCCATGCCCCAAAGGAATTTTCCAAAGAACCGGCTCTTCTCCTCCTTAATCGGAGCGGAAAGATTTCCCTTAGCAAGTTCCTCAGTAAGACTGCTCATCTTATCAAATGGTTTTATAACCTTATAGCCTATATAGAGAAGTACTCCGACAGTCAGAAGCAGTCCGGTTATCATTCCGAGATTCATCAGAAGAAATGCATTTCCATTTTCATTTACCTTATATTCAATTCTATAAAATGTGCCACCAACTTCCTCAACAACATAATCATTATTGCAGACTTCAGATGCATCAAAACGGCTCACCTTTATCAGCGTTCCAAACTGAGACAGATCAAGCGACTCAGGTTTATCCCTCTTCTCCTTATCAGCCTCCAGTATCCTAACCACACGCTCGGCTTCAACGCGGTAGTATCTGCCCGCCTTACGTATACCGTTTATATATATGACATCCAGCAAAATAATCAGCAGAAATTCTATAATTATGATGAGCGTTGCAGCCTTCTTGAATCTGTTCATTTACAATGTCTCCACTTACTTTAAAACGAGTCAGATTGAATCATTTCCGATGACTCAATCACTAAGAACCTTTACCGGTTATTCAGGCACAAAAAAACTTTACCAGTTACTCAGCCACAAATAGTCTTCCCTGATTATTCGAACCTATAGCCCACGCCCCAGACTGTTATAATATGTTTCGGTTTCTTAGGATCCTCCTCTATCTTCTCACGAAGCCACTTAATATGAACCGTAAGTGTCTGAAGTTCTGACTCACTGTCACTTCCCCAAATATTGCTGAAGAGATACTCTTTCTTAAGCGTAACACCTTTATTCTCGATAAGCAGTTTTAGCAGTTCAAATTCCTTTGAAGTTACAACCACTTCTTTCCCATCCACCTGAAGACTTTCTGTCACCGTATTAAGTGTCAGATTTCCCTCTATCAAAATATCCTGAGCATATTTACGTTTAAATATTCCATTTATTTTTGCCAGCAGTATATCGATATCATATGGTTTCTCCACATAATCATCGGCTCCAAGATTCAGCCCCTTCAGCTTTTCGCTTTTTTCGGTCTTGGCACTGGCTATCAAAATATGTGCATTTGAAGTTTCACGGATTTTAGAACATACAGCAAATCCATCTATTCCCGGAAGCATAAGATCCAGAATAACCAGCTTCGCCCCGTACATTTCAAAAAGCTTTAATGCCTTCTCTCCGGAATCAGCAACTGACACCATATAATTTTCTTTCCTGAGAAATGACTCAAGAAGCGAACCTATTTCTTTATTATCTTCAACAATTAAAATATCAAGCATATAATCCCCCTCGTATCAAAACTATAAAATGGGTCACTCCAACAAATAATATACCACAGCATTAAAAAAATAAAAAGTTTGATAAAAACCACCTAAAACTGATATAATTAACAAGATGTTATTCACATTTAGTTTTTATCATTTATAATATTAGGAGGTTACAAAAATGGTACAGGTTAATAATGTATTTAACAACGAGAATATGAAGGTTGTAGCAAGTGCCGGCCCATACTTCGTATATGAGCATCAGGCAGATCTTTCTGTTACACCATTCTCGGCAGAGAGCGCTTATTTCATGCATCAGATGAACGTAAGAAGAAGACAGCTCCTTGTTCAGCTTAACAATTCTTCTATCAAGATGCAGGCAGGTGCTATGCAGTGGATATCCGGAAATGTCCAGGTATCATCAGGGGTAAAAGGAGTAGGTAATTTTCTTGGAAAAATGGTTAAGGGCGCTGTTACAGGTGAGTCAGCAGTAAAGCCTGAGTATAGCGGACAGGGCTTCGTTATGCTTGAACCAACTTACAAACATCTTCTCATCGAGGATGTAGGATCCTGGGGTTCAGGAATGGTTCTTGATGATGGACTCTTCCTTGCATGTGATGCAGGTATACAGGAAACTCTTAACAGAAGATCAAATGTATCCTCTGCTCTTCTCGGTGGTGAGGGACTCTTCAATCTCTGCCTTTCCGGTCAGGGATATGCAGTTCTCGAAAGTCCGGTTCCTAGAGCTGAGCTTTATGAATTCGTTCTTCAGGACGACGTTCTTAAAATAGATGGAAATATGGCTATTGCATGGTCAAGTTCACTTCAGTTTACAGTTGAGACAGTTACAGGAAATGCAATCGGTTCAGCTGCTACAGGCGAAGGTCTTGTAAATGTATATCGTGGTACTGGTAAGGTGCTTATGGCTCCTACAGATAACTCTCCGATTATGTCACCAGTCAATGGACCTGAAACAACTACCACATCCTCACAGGGAATCGCAGGCAGTATAGCAAGCAGTTTATTTAATGCATAAAATAGACCGCCAGGATCGGTAAAGAAAACGAGTTAGTGGCAACAAGCCACTAACTCGTTTTTTTACATTCTCAGATATTATTTTTGTTCCGGCGTTCATCTCGACATTTTCCTTTGCATCACTGCTTGACGTATCTCATAAAGCTCTGCCTCGGCATTTAGCATATGCAACCTGCAAAGCGGGCATGTCATGCTGCCGTTCTCGTCTTTAACAGAAATGCTCGAATACGCACCCGAACTACCTACTATTTTTACTATATCGGCAATGCTGTCTATCCTAATCACAGCTCCGTTTCTGATATACAGAAAATATCTGCCAAGCCTAAACTGGTCGTTCATACAGGGCTGCGCAAAAGCAAAGTCGTTGATCATCATTCGTCCGCCGTCTTCAGCAAGGAAGGAGTTGAGCCTTTTTGATGCTCCTGATCGATATCTGTAAGCGAGCCAGAAAAGAAAAGCAAACAAAGCACATAGTGAGGCACCTATAGCCACAGCAGTCAAGAGACTCACCCCAAGAGCTAAAAAGAGAAGAGTTGGTCCCAAACCCGAGAAAATAGTGATCAACGCGGGAGCTGGTCCCATCTTAGGCTCACGCATTACTTTGCAGTAGCTATATAAGGCGCGACTTATCTGATTAAACTGTTGCTCGTTCGGCATCCCGGCAGCATAGGGTTTCTCAAATTCTCTCATATTATTTTATCCTCCGTATTCAATTATTCTGGAATAGAATATGCATTCATTCTAACATAATTCTTTCACACACTCATATTTATAGCATCTCTTCCAGCACATCCAGTGCTTTGTCAGGATCACATTCGATATCAGGTATTATCTGAAGATCTTCTTTGGATTCATCTACTCTATGCCACTTCTTACTGGATATCTGCATATATATATGAGACTGGGGAAGCAGGAATCCTGCTACCTCTCCGTAACTTGCCGGAAGATTTCCTGAGGCTTCTCCCACTATCTTTCCTAAACCATTATCCTGGATCAGCATGGCAAAATCCATAGCTGAGCTATAGGAACTAACAGATGTGATCACATATACATCGCCCGAAAATCCAAACCCGAGTTTTTTATTCTTATCTACATCAGCTTCATTTCTGAAATAAAGAGGTCCGAGCCTTACCTCGTCAGCCCAGGATTTATACTCATCCACATCCAGATAATGTATGAACTCATCAGCTACCATAGAGCTTCCACCCGGATTATATCTCAGATCAACTACTACATTTTTTATATTCTTCGAATGAACCTCGTCAAACATTTCCTTTACAGTATCTCTGTAATGCTTGTTATAGTCACATGAATCTAGAGTGAGAATAGCCATGCTTTTCTTCTCATTTATCTCATAACTGACAAAATCATAATTCTCATCCTCACTATGAAGATCATCTCCGGTAACACTTTCCTCGTAGTTGAGATATTCCTCCATTGGCAGGAAATCTTCGGCAGTCACAACTGTATCAATGTACTGTCCATCTTTAGTAATGTAATTATAGGTTATATCACCTGTCGTATCGATTCCCAGATACTTCAGTCCCTCAAGGGTTGAAGTACGATTTTTAAGCATCCTGATTCCATAGCTTTCTGTTTCAAAGCTCATCAGATTTTTTTTCTGTTTCAGAAGTTCTTCATAGGTTATTCCATTTATACCAATTGCTGTATCATCAGCGCTTTTATGTTCATAGATATGTTTCATATAATGTGATGCTGTATAGTTTTCAGAGACGTATGTATGACCATCCCCGATCAGGGAGTAAATACTCTCCAGCTCAGCAGCAAGCTCATACCCCTTTATGGAATCAACACTCTCTAAATGCTGCTTCACTTTTTCAGACTGGGCAGCCATATCTGCCGGAAGCCCATGCAAAGTAACCGGATGTAACTTCTTCAGATACTTCATGGCAAATTCATAATCCTTCAGAGCCTGCTCCTGCGAAAGAACTACATTTCCCGAATCCTCGTCCCAGGAATAATTTCTGAAGGAAACACTATTCCAGTATAAATTAAACTCTGTAGCTATAATTATAAGAACTACTGAGATAACTTCCAGTACAGCAAAAAATATAGTACTAGCTTTTTTTCGCTGCTCTTCAATTCCGGCTTTTTTTCGCACACCTATTTCAACTATATTCACAAATACTATCCAGACTACCGTAAGTACGATAGCCAGCACTTCATCTATATTCATGACATAAAGATCTAGAGGAATGATTCCTAAGATAATTATATGAGCTATTATCCTGCATGCGGTTTTTAAAAACTTCATAACCTTGCTGCGCATTTTAATTCCTTCCTGCTTAATCATATCTTTTATTTATTAATATTTTTTTATTATTCTTTTAACCCTTTAATCTTTTAAATTATTCTAATTACTCTGTTTAGCTTATAAAATCTATACTCATTACTCTTTCTATCTTTTTAACAGTTAAAACAATACTCTACATTCCTATATATTATTTCAGACTGCAGTTAGAATAATACCACATATTCTATTAAAACGTTATTAAATGTTTCTAGTATATTTTTACTGAAGCATTTTGAAACAGCTGTTTTCATAGGATACAAGCGGATTCTGAATGTTTGAAGAAACGAGGGAATTTTGTGAGAAATGATATTTTCCATATATCTCTTAGTTATAAAACTCAACAAGCGTTCCTGCATGCAGCTGGAAAGAAGTGGTGGCATCAATATTGGGGGAAGTAGCTGAAATTGTTGCCAGGGGATCTGAAATCAAACTTGCCGGAAAGCAATTCCTAAAAAACAAAAACAGTTTCTGAAATAGTAAAGAGCAGTTCCTGAAAAGGTAAACAGCTAATCCCCCAAAAACAAAAAGCAGTTTTCCAAAAAGCAAAAAGCAATTCCCCAAAAAAACAATTCCCGGAAAAAGCAAAAAGTGGTTCCCACCAGCTCCTTCTAAGAGTCTGGCGAGAACCACCTGATGACCAATTAAAGATAACCTAATAATTAT
>CACZOE010000075.1 GCA_902782695.1 uncultured Lachnospiraceae bacterium
GGGTCTGTTGTTGTTCCGGCAACATTTGAAACAACGGCCAGATCCTGACCTGTTACTGCATTTACCACACTGGATTTTCCAGCATTTCTACATCCAAAAAAACCTATATGTATTCGGTTGGCAGAAGCCACCTGATTTAAATCTGACATATCTTATAACTCCAGTTTTATATCTCCAAAAATTATCCAGCAAATACTGTTCCGTCAAACACTTCTTCCAGTTCCATTCCACCTATCTTTCTAGGCCAGTCGCTGCTGTCAACCTCGACTCTTACTATGGTACCATCCTCAAGTGTCAGATCAGCTATCTTCTTGTTATCAGTTCTATATGGTTTAAACACTCTTCCGGCAGCTATTCTTTTATCTTCTTCGATCACATTTCCATCTTCATCTACAACGTCCAGAGTAAGCTCGACCTTAGAGGTAAATTCGATAGATGTTGCTGAGCAGTGGTACATAGACTCAACCGGCTGAGGAATTCCATTCTCGTCTGCCTCATAGAGTCTGTATCCATCAAATGTACTTATGAGATCCATTCTTGTACTCATATAGAAATGAGATGGATTATACAGCTGTCCTTCTGTGTTTGTATAGGATATCTCATCATAATCATAATAGCTGACAGGACCACTGATGGCTCCTTCCAGAGAACCAGCCTCTGTTACTTCATCACCGGCCAGCTGGTAAACATAGAGATCTCTCCAGTCATTTTCGCTGGTTCCGATTACATACAGATAGTACTTGTTACCCTTCTTTACTGTATAACAGTCTTTCTTGAAGCAATGCAGATTAAATTCATAGGATTTATCATTTACATAGATTTTTATTCCTTCTATCTCAGAATAATCATCATAGTACTCGATAACATCCTCTGCATATACATGATCTATGACCTTATCACCATCCAGATCTATGTAGGAATCAGAACCTGCACAGGCCCAGTCACCTTCCTGGTTGGTATATTTGTCTGTGAACAGCTCAGGATTCTTATCAAAAAGAACCGGGATTACCTGCATGCCTGCTGCATATGATGCAATTGAATATGGATTAAAATAAATGGTTATTCCTGTAGCTTCCATACTCCAGCAGATACTATCAGCATATTCTCCGAAATAGCTATCGAGACAATTATCTACATCAGGTTCATTCTCACGAAGACCGGGATATAGCTCATCCAGCTGTCCCTTGACATACTCGATCAGTTCATCCTTATCCTTTATAACATCAAACAAATCTATCTCTGTTTCAGTTTCCAGATCATAGGTCTTTCCACTCACTCCGTAATATCCATGAGCACCACCTGTATAACCATTAAAAGAGTCAGTAAAACTAAGTATCTTATCATCTACACGACAGAAGGACAGGCTGTCCTCTGAAGTATATTCTGAAAAATACTCCGGATTATTTTGATAATCCTCAGCTGCATAAGATGCATCTGAAATATTGTCACGAAGTGTATTTTCATTCTGTGTATTGTAATCTTCTATCAGACCTGCAAGCTTAGGATATGCAGCCTTTGCCTCATCAGATAAAATGAGCTTGTCTATAGAACCAGTAAACAGTCTATGACCATCATCAGCATCACTATATGTGGTATATTTTTCCAGATACATATCCATGTCCTTCAGACTTCCTGCAGCTGATGCACTGTCAGAAGCATTATCTTCTGATGCTCCATCAGAAGCTGCCGAAGCATCTGTATCAGAACCACTCTCTTCAGATGAGGATGCTTCGCTATCTGAAGCCTCTGAAACATTTTCAGCTGTTTCTCCACTTTCACTTTGCTGAACATTTTTATCACTACTATCAGTTGTGGACTGTCCTGCACATCCTGACATCAGAGCCATTGAAAGTGCCAGACATACGGCTGTTATTTTTTTTCTCATTTCTAATCTCCTATATACAGATAAACAGAGATAATTCCCGTTTACTCATTTTTATATTTTTAGTTTGCTACAATAACTGAAGCTGTACGCAGTACCTTACCTTTATACTTATATCCGGCCTGCATAACCTGCTTAACTGTATTATCCGGAAGATCATCGTCCATTACATGAGCCACAGCGGTCTGGGTATTATAATCAAATGGCTCACCTTCTCCGCTGATAACTGTAACATCATTTGCTTCAAGTATCTGAATAGCCTTTTCGTAAGTTTTGCGGATTCCCTGTGTATATGGATTATCCTCATCCTTTGCATATTTAAATGCATATTCCAGATCATCTATAACAGGAAGCACCTTGGCGATAAAGTCTTCAACTTTTAATTCCTTCACTTCCTCTTCTTCGCCGGTCTTCATGTAATCATAAACCTTAAGAACCAGGTCTTCATCCACCAGGATACTGCTTACAGTGAACTCGAGATTTCTGTTCTCATCAGCATAGACAGTAAGTTTACACGGCTTTCTGTAGAATGGAGAAGTTTTTTCCTTAGGAACATTCATCCTACTTACTTCAGTAAGAGTCATTCCTCTTCTCTCATAGATTCTGATATCATCGAAAGGTTTTTCTGTTTCAGGATATTTTTCCAGTTCGATGGATTCCTTTAACGGAATGATTCTGTCCATATCAAGGATAGGCCAGGTAACACCATTTATTGATATAAATAATTCATATGCTGATAAGGTATCCACAGCAGTGAGTCCCATAAATGCTTCTCTTCCCTCGAGTTTACCACAGATGAAACCAGTTCCCTCGATGATGCATTGTGGATCTATCATCTTGAATTCCATTTTACTATTTAAAAATGTATTTGAAGTAGCTACGTAATTCTTCAGAGCCTGGTCAAATGCCAGACACCTGTCCATGGTTCCGGAACAGATAACCAGTTCAGATTCCGTAACATCGAAAAATCTCTTACTTCCCGGAGTGAGGAACTCTGTTTTATTAAATGATGTTCCATTCCATCTTCCGGCTATGAAGGTATCCATCTTCTCAACACTTCCACCTTCAAGGAAATAATCAGCTACAGCAAGCTTTGCAGGGGAAGCAAATGCCATCATTACAGGGCCTTCGATTCCATACTCAACATATGAGAAATAAGCCATCGCCATAGTTTCGGTTACGGTGGTTATGAGTTCTACTCCGAACTCCTCGGCACATCTATAAAGTCGCTGAATTTCCTGAAGTCCTGTATCATCTGAAATGCAGATGACCAGTGCATAATCGCTGACATTCATTCTCTCATTAACAAAGGTGTCTATAACTTCAAACGCCTTCATTATGGAGAAATCATTTGCAACTATATTCAGCAGCTTTATTTCTGCCGGAAGGTTTAACGCTGCTATATTTACAGAATCGGCATCACACACTGAGAGTCTGGCCTGTCTCTCCCAGAAATGTACTCCTATTACAGTTTTCATCTATACTGTCTCCTCGTTTGTTTTACTTTCCCATTTAAGCCCTTTGGAAATTGAGTCGGCTTTTGTCTCCTCCATCGGCATAGGTTTTCCAAAATAGTATCCTTGTGCTTTTTCGCAGCCGAATAGATTTATAACATTTTCCTCTGCAAAAAGGATCTCATCATTTCCACCATTTTCGTAAATGAAAAATCCTCCGGGAAGTCCTCCGGGAATGTGTCCTTCCAGGTATTTTTTTAAATGTCCTGCAAGGTAAATATATCTCTGCTTCTTTTCTTCACTAGCAAAATGGTCCTCTCGGAACTGTTCGGGATTATCCTCATAGCTGAGAACCTCATCTCCAAACTGCTCACTGGTAAGATCAAACACACTGTCACCCACTACGTTATAGCAGTGATAGTTGCCACCAGGTCTTTTGATTCCATAGACCTTTCCGCCAAAAATGTCCTGCACAAGAAATGCAGTGATCGAGCATTGTCCAAGAGTTATATTTTCCTCACTCCACTCAGCCCTGAGTCTTGGAGCGCAGGTATATTCACACCACACATGAAGAAGTGCATCATAAAGATCCTGCGGTGTATTTATCCCCTTATAAGAATGTGAAACAGCCGGGACTGTCGCAGTCTCCCAGCCATAAAATTTGTACCCCATATCTATCCTCCATTTAAGACCAGTCTTTTCAGACCACACACGTAGTTATTATACTATTTTTCGCCCCTATATCGCAACTTTTCTTTACTGTAATAACATAACAAAAGCGCCCGTCAATCTGACGGGCACTCATTTTTCATTAATTATCCACCTTATACAGGAATCTTACCATTTAACTTGTCAATGATGACAGGTAACTCGGCATCTATCTTATCATTATCCAGCTGGCAGGTTCCGGCATTTGCATGACCACCACCACCATAGGACAGACACAGCTCACCGATATTGAAATCAGAACTTCTGTTTATAATGGATTTACCAATCATAACAGCTGTATTCTGCTTCTTAAAGCCCCATGCAACATGAACTGAAAGCTCTGTTTCAGGCCACATAGCATAAACCATAAAACGGTTTCCTGCATAGATAGTATCTTCATTTCTGAGATCTATAACTGCAACCTTGTCATATATCTTTGTTATCTTCTTCAGCTGCTCTTTGAAAAGCTCCTGCTGTTCAAAATACAGATCAACTCTTTCTTTTACATCCGGAAGTTGGAGAACATCATCTATGGTATGGTCCACACAATAATCAATAAGTTCCATCATCAGGTCATAATTTGATATTCTGAAATCATGAAAACGTCCAAGACCAGTACGGGCATCCATCAGAAAGTTCATGAGAACCCATCCTTCAGGATTAAGTATCTCCTGCTCAGTGAAGTCAGCGCTGTCACCCTTATCAACAGCTATCATTATTTCATCAGATACTCTCTTAAACTTTTCTTTACCACCATAGTAATCATAAACTACTCTTGCTGCTGACTTAGCATCACCGTCTATGATGTATTTGCCTTCATAATCTTCTTTTTTATTTCTGATAAGCTCACTTTCATGGTGATCGAAAGCTATTCCAACTCTCTTATCAAACGGAAGATTTGTAGTAATATCATTTTCGGATAATTCAACCTTTCCATCCTGAACATCCTTTGGATGAACAAACTTTATATCCCCAATGATATCCAGCTCTCTAAGGAGCATAGCACATACAAGTCCATCAAAATCGCTTCTGGTAACAAGTCTTTTTTTCATAGTTTTATATACCCCCAACTATATGATCAATTCTATAAATCATTAAGTTATTAATTTACTAAAAAAGTGAATCTATATCTGTCATGGCATCAGATGCCGGTGAATCAAAAACATTTGAACCGCCCTGTGGTTCTTCACTTGCAGGAGCAGCACCAAATGCACTGCCAGCAGATGAAGCAACACTTGCAAATGCAGCGTCTATATCGTCCGACATATCGTCTGGCTCATCCAGCTCACCGTCCATACTATCCTTCTCAGCTTCAAATGCAGCTTCCATGGCAGCAGCCTCATCATTATCAGTTTCTGAACTATCTGACACAGTATCAGAAGTGGATTCAGAAGTATTTACTTCCTCATCGTCATCATCATCCTCTGCATCAACTACTGCAGCAAAGTAGCGGGCGCCTTCCTTGGAAACCTCACCATCTCTAATACTGTAAATGTTATCGTAGTTATTGATAAGAAGTTCCACTATGTAGCCTGACATAGCGCCATCATCTACATTCTCACGAAGTGTTCTTATAACCTCTTCCTTGGACATACCCTTACGATAAGCTCTTATCTCCGCAACAGCTGAGAATATATCAGCTATAGCTATAATACGTGCACCCATAGGTATATCATCTGCTTTGAGTCTGAAAGGATATCCATATCCATTCAGCTTCTCATGGTGAAGAGATGCCCATCTTCCTATCTGTTCAAAGCCGGCCACATCCTTCAGCAGAAGATTTGTATAGTAAGCATATTCCTTAACTATATTAAACTCTGAATCGGTCAGCTTGTCATTCTTTTCAAGTACATACTTAGGAACTTTCAGTTTTCCTATATCATGCAGATAACCTGCAACCATCATCATCTTACATTCGTCTTCAGACATTCCCATGATTTCTGCAAGTCTGACTGCTGTAACAGCAACACCAGATGAATGCATAGCTGTATAGGAGCTTCTGAAATCTATGATACGTGACATAAAACGTGCAAGAACAATGGCTTCATCAAGTGTAACTTCCTTAGCATCTGAGATATATGAAAGGAATAATTCAGGCTGGTGAAGAACCTCCATCCAGACATATTCCTTTTCTGAGAATCTGAGGAATGCTTCTATAACTGTATTACTGATGCCCTCGCCAGCAAGATCTGAAATAGCATCTGCTATATCAGATACCTGATTCAGAGCAGCATCCTTAGGATCAAGCATTGAAGCAACTCTGTCAGACAGATCAATTATCTCAGCAAAATCCTCATATTTTTCTACTCCAAACAGAGACTCATCTGTCTTTATACCCGGAGCCGCAACCCTGAACACCTCACATATAGGCTTCAGACTCTTAACATCTCCGATTATTCCCAGACCCGCCTCAGCCAGATCCTTGAAATAATACCTTCCCTGAGATGAGTCTTTTTCAGGCATAAGCACGATCCCCACATCGTACAAAAGACTCGCATAGAGAAGTTCTTTTTTATCTTCATCGTTATAATCAAGTGCACCAGCTATATGATAAGCCAGATAAGCTACTCTCTGATGAAGATTTTCTGTTTCCGGACGAAGCAGATTCATCGCATTAGCAAAGCTTCTTACGATATCTCTCATATTGGTAAATTTCTTTTCCATCTGTAACCTCCTGTTTTTTTACTTACCTCCCATTTTGCAAAGGTTATTCTCCTAATACCTAATGATACTATAATTTGACAAATAAATCTATAGATATCTGACCTCATCCAGAAATCTACGGACTTCCGCCCAGGCACGCTTGGACTCATCCATCAGCATTCCAGACAGCTGGAACACATGAAACATGCCTTTATATCTGCTGAATCTTACTTTTACCCCTGCAGATTTTGCTTTTGCCGCCACGCTTTCCGAATCGCTATAAAGCATCTCATCAGTCCCCACCTGAATGAGCATTGGAGGAAAGCCTGTAAAATCTCCAAAAAGCGGCGATATTCTCGGATCTCTCGGATTTGCGTCACCGATATATGGATTATCAAATATCAGCTCCGAGCGTTCATTTCCGAAAACCGGATCTATATCAAAATTATCTTTATAAGAACTGCCACTGACTGTAAGATCCGTCCAGGGTGACATAGCTATGATTCCGCCCGGAGGTCTTCTCCATCTTGACTTAAGGGTATGGCAGAGAGCCATGCCAAGTCCGCCTCCGGCTGAATCTCCGGCTATCACTATCTCGTCATGATGCCAGCCCTGTTCCAATATATAATCATAAGCAGCAAGTGCATCTTCAAGAGCTGCCGGAAATGGATATTCCGGTGCCACTCTGTAATCTACTGATACAACTGTCGCCCCTCTGCCCGCTTCACAATAAAGTCCTGCCATCTGCTTGTAATGTCTCTTAAAGGCTCCAACATATCCGCCACCATGCAGCTGAAGGATTACCTGCTTTCTGTCAGAACCCTTCCAGGACAGTTTCTCCATTTCAAAATTTTCCATCTTTATTCTTTCAGCCACCAGATGATCTGGATATGAAAAGGCAGCATCCATTTCACTCTTTGTTGCTTCCTCGATGGAATGCTTATCAGCGAAATATTTACTGGAATTAAATTCGGCAACGATGGATTTAATTATTTTACTCTTTCGACTAAGTTCTTCAGACATGAGAACCTCCTCTCACAGGGTATATTAAATCTTGAAACGTCTTTTCACTTCATTTGAAACCATATTTTGTCCGAACATCAAGGTTCCCAGAAGTATGAGCGCTGTAACCAGCAGCGCTATAACCGCAAATATTGAAGACTGAACCACACCGGTAAAATGTAGTATTATAAGCACAAGGCTGAGAAGTACAGTTACTATCTCTGTCATAATGTAGGTCTGCCATCCATCTATTCCTACTATCATTATGACCACCACGCCTATATCCACTGCCACAAAAAGTATCGGGAGTGCATATTTAAATGACCACCCGTCACCGCCAAGCAGATGATCAAGCAGAATCAGAAGGATTATTCCCAGAAACATTTCCACCTGAACTATCCTCTGAATACTTCTCCTCTGCCTGAAGCAGTAAAGAATTGTAAGCACTCCGAAAAGAAGTCCCAGTCCGACTATCAGTGACCAGTAGATGCCATCAAAGGTCATGTAATTAATAAACAGAACCACTACTTCACTTACGATTGCAGCAAATATAACTATCCTTATGATCAGCTGCATGGTCCTGAGAGAATTACTTATATCAGGATAGGTGGTCGAAACAGATTCCTGATTCAGATCATGTGCATTTTCATCACTGCCCTCCAGTACGCCGTTGCATAGTGGACATTTGATTGCATCATCCGCTATATTCAGATTACATCTGATACACCGTCTATTCATAATAAACTCCATTAGTTTCTATCGTAATATTCATCTTATCTTCGCTGAGCTTTCTGAAGAAGGTTTTCTGTATCTCTGACTCCCTTAGACTGGAGCTGAAGGTCATGGTAAGTTTATCCTTAAAGGAAGTCACTGTCATTTTGATATTCTGTCCCTTCGACATAGAAAGAACCGCTTCAAATCCATTTATATAATCAGAATATGAATCTGCTGTTTTTATAACTCCAAGATTTGTAACCGTCGTTGTATTTGCCTTTGCAGAAGCATTAAACACCTGTCTTATGGCAATTCTCTTCAGGAAAAGAGGAACTGCTCTAAGAACTATATTCATTTCATTAGAAACATTATATGAGAAAAGCTTCTCCAGATTTTCCTTATTAATCTGTTCCTTCAGACTCTTGGTTGTAATTTCAAGAACCTCTTCAAAGGTATAATTATCCTTCTCAGGTACGAACACTGCTGAAACCACAACGAAAAAGTTCTTATTTGTGTCTGATGCAAAGTACGGACGAAGATTTACTGGTACTGCTGTTGTAATTGGTTTTTCTGATCTTCTGCCATTCAGATAGCTCCTGTAGATAGCCCAGGTATAGGCTCCTACAATATACTGATTTATAGTCACTCCATAGGCTTTTGCTACCGCTTTTATCTCATCTATGAAAACAGTACCATGAACGATGGCGAACTGATTTATAGGGAGTTTGTCTCCCTTTATCATGACTGCCCTCTGAGTCTTGTAAGTTTTTTTCTGTTTTTTCTTATAATTGCTGATATAGCTGTCAGACGTATCCAGAGAAGTCTCAACCTCCAGAGAGTTACGCACTGTACTTCCAAGCTCCGGATGTTTGAGCCTTATATATTCATAAGTGATTTCTTTAAGAAATGTAAGCGCACCGTTTCCATCTGTCAGTGCATGGAACACCTCCAGGTTGATACGGTTGCCATAGTAAGAAAGTCTGAAAAGATAATTATTGTTACTATATGGATTTATAAACATACATGGATATGTATGCTCTTCCTTTACCTTCGGAGCAGGATTCACATTCTCTTCAAAATAATACCAGAAAATTCCTATCCTCATGGTACATCTGAACACATCAAAATGAGGAAGGACTTTCTCCATGGCCACCTGAAGAATCGTACCATCTACAGGCTCCTTCAGGCGCACTGCAACACGGTACACATTACTCATTCCTTCCCTCGCAATAACGGGAAAAAGCTGGGCAGTATTGTCCAGCTTGTCCCATTTTAAATTGTGATTTCTGCTACGTCTCTTATGCTTCATATTATTTCCTGATTGTTTAGCAAATTTTTAAAGATAAACTAAGCGGGTCCAGTTTTACCAGGTCTTACCGTCAAAATCATCGCCTGAGCCGCCTTCACCGGAGCTGCTTCCTGAGGAGCCTTCCTTGTACTGCTTATTACTGTCAGCCTCGCGTCTCTCCTCCATCGCATCTTCACGCTGTTTACCCAGATCCTTTTCCAGCTGCTGTTCACGGTAAGACTTCTGCTTTTCTTCAGATTCATCACCACCATTTTGCTGCTGTTCTTCATCACTCTGATTTTGATCAGGTGGTTCAGGCTCTGCTCCCAGCTTCTCAAGCATTTTGTCAATATCCTGCTTCAGCTGCTCGGCCTCAGGGTCATGACCATTGGTTCCGTAAGGATCTGCACAGCCCTTTTCAACCAGCACATTTCTCGCTGACTGAAGCTGTCTGACTGCATTTGATATCTGCTTCTCTGTTTCCAGATGATCAAAATCGATTTTATGCAGCATCGCAAGCGCCAGATTTACTCTGATATCGCATTCCTTTTTCTCTGTAGGGTGCGACTCCAGTGCATCCTTGTAGCTGGATATGGCATTATCATAGTCCTCTTTCATGTAGTATGCATTTCCGGCATTATAATGTGGCACATATCCTTCCGGGATATTTACCTTTGCCAGAAATTCCTCTTCAGCATCTCTGTAGACTCCATGATTATAGCTGTAAACAAAGTGCACATTGATCAGAAATCTGATTCCGAGGAACAGTCCTGCTAATGCGAAGATAATACTTACGACATTGATTATCTTCATAAAGCCGATAGGATCCTCTATCTTCCAGAATTCTTCCCTGTCCTCTTTTTTCTCGCGCTTGATTCTGGCTCTGTCGTCCTGTTTTTCCTGCCTCTTTTTTTCAATTTTTTCTTTTTTCTGCTGTATTTTTTCTTCAGCAGATAGTGTCTTTTTATCTGACATAGTTATGCCCTTTTTAATTATTTACTTTTCATGTGGAAGAGATTATCTTCCGCTCTTTCCTTTACGGATAAAGAATATCAGTTCTCCCAGAAGAAGTACTGAAAGGATAATAGCATAGATATAATATGTATCCTCATAGCTCACGGAGTCAGCCTTTTCTATAGTAAGCGAACTTCCGTTTTTTATGGATTCAACCAGATATTTTACATTTGCCGTACTCTTCATATGGATATATTCCATATCCATATCAGAAGCAACCTTCTTTAGATTTGATTCATCTATTTTTGAAACAGCATAGTCGCCAGTTTCATTATCCCTGATTTTTCCACCATAGGTATCCTTCATGTTACCACCTTCAGATGTACCGTAACCCAGTACCGCTCCTGTATCTATAAGCGGCTCCAGCTCACTGAAGGACATAAGTGAAGATCCATCAGTTATCTCTCCATCACTTATGAAGAACAGAACAGTCATTCTGCCCTCTTTCTTATTTGATGAATCCAGAAGGCTCTTAAGTTCCTGGTAGGAATTATTCAGAGAACTTCCCTTGGCATAAAATCTGTCAGGCATCTTGATAGTAGAGAATGCATCCTTGACTGTCTCCTGATCCTGTGTAAACGGAGCCAGTATCTGTCCTCTGTTATCAAATCTTATAAGTCCGAAATTACTTCCTGACAGTTCGTCGATGATGTACTCTGCATCCTTCATGACACCATCCATACGAGGATTTGAACCATCATAATCCTCAGCCCACATACTGATAGTGGTATCCACTACAAAGAGTACATCCAGATTCTTCATCTCGATAGTGGAATCATATTTCTTATCCATAATTCTGAGATTAACGAGAAATGTAAATAATATGATAAGAAATATATAGATTACCTTAAGTATCTTATATAAAATTTTTTCTTTTTTCTTTACCACGAA
>CACZOE010000076.1 GCA_902782695.1 uncultured Lachnospiraceae bacterium
AAAATTCATGGTTTATGAGACGAATTATTTCGTACTTTTTTTTCTTGCTTTAGAAGTTCTTTATAATATGTAAATAAACGGTCTATACCATCTCTGCTAAATTTATAAGCATTCGATGATATTTCATAAAGCTCAGGAGAACTTGATCTGTAAACGGTTACTGAATCGTGAGTTTTCATCCTGCCAGCTCTGGTTTTTATAGAAGAATACGAACACTGTAAAGAGATGGGGTATGACGATCCTGCAAGGATTGCGATAGAAAATTGTATAAAACGAAACATTTTAAAGGATTATTTAGAAGAGGCAGGTGATGAGGTAATGAGTTTCTTAACTGCAGAATATGATTATGATATGGATATAAAAGTAAACAGAGAAGAAGCCTTTGAAGCCGGTGTTGAGCAAGGAATAGAGCAAAGTACTACAACAAACATTAAAAATATTATGAACTCTTTAGGTTGTGACATTGATAAAGCGATGGATACTCTGAATATACCTGTTGAAAAGAGGGCTCGATATAAAGAATTAATCGAAGCTGAATAATTAGTTAGATAATAGATGATGCGAGAGGGTTATTTATTATGAAAACAGTTCTATGCTATGGTGATTCAAATACATATGGATATAATCCTTCAAATGGCATGAGGTATCCGGAGGATGTACGGTGGACCGGAGTGCTTCAGACGCTTCTTGGGAGTGAATATAAGGTCATTGAAGAGGGATGCAATGGAAGAACCACTATCTATGATGATCCGATAGAGGGCTGGAAAAATGGTTATGATTATCTGAGACCATGTCTTAATTCTCATAAACCTGTAGATATAGTGATCCTGATGCTTGGAAGTAATGACCTGAAGGAAGTGTTTCATTTCACCGCGGCTGAGATAGCTAAGGGGGCTGAGACACTGGTAAAGGATATAATAGATTTTACCTCTGAGAAGCAGGGCTTTGTCCCGAAGATAGTTCTGGTATCACCTCCTGAAATAGGAGAAGGAATTAAGACATCACCTTTTTACGGAAGTTTTTATGAAAATGCTATAGAACGCTCCAAAGAGTTTCCGAAGTATTATAAAGAGGTTGCTGAAAGAAATGGATGTGTTTTCGTAGATGCGGCCGAATATATCAAGCCTTCAACGATTGACTCGCTTCATCTTTCGCCGGAGGCGCATCGGAAACTTGCCGAAGTATTTACTTTTTTCTTGACAAGTTAATGTGCATAATGTTAGTATTCGATATAACCGTAGATGGAGAGTAAGTAGGCAGAGCCTCCTTCTTTACAGAGAGTCACAGGTGGTGAGATTGTGGCATTAAGTGTTTTGCTGAATGGGCTTCGGAGGGCGACCTGAATTGTGAGACGGTGGTTGTGATGAGAGTTACGATGCTAGGTCTTACATAGTATGGGAGACGGAGTATAAACCTTCGTTATCAAAGTTTGGCATATGAATGTATGCAGTAAGAGGGTGAATTGTTTCACCAAGCCGGGTGGCACCGCAGGTTTTTATTGATTATTACCTGTCCCAGCAGTCAGTTTAATTATGACTGAGGGGACAGGTTTTCTTTTTGGTCAGAGGAGGAATAATATGATCAAACAATTATCTATTTTCACGGAGAATTCAAAGGGTGCCATGCTAAAGGTATCAAGAGCTGTATCAGATGCAGGTATTGATATCTATAATGTGGTAACAAACGATAGTGCGGAATTCGGAATTGTCAGGATGCTGGTTACCGAGCCGGAGAGAGCTGAGGAAATACTTACAAACCTCGGTTATATGTGCAGGATTGATAAGGTTATAGGTGTTGAAATACCTGATGCAGTCGGAAGCCTTACCATTCTCCTTGATACACTTCAGAATTGCAATATAAATATAGATTATCTCTATGTTTCCTATAGCAGAGATTCTAAAACACCACTGGCAGTCCTCAAGGTTGCAGGATATGCTGAGGTTGAGAACAGCCTGAAGAGCAGAGGATACAATATAGTAACCTAATAAACGTATTGATTCTATTAATAACCTGACGGCTTTTACTAAGCTTTGAATTATAAGGAGAAATTCATTATGGATGATAGAACAGAGATAAAAGGAAGATTCGGTGAATACGGTGGACAGTATGTTCCTGAAACACTTATGAATGAGATTCATAAGCTTGAAGCAGCTTATGAGCATTATAAAAATGATCCGGACTTTGTAGCTGAGCTGGACAAGCTCAACCGCGAATATGCCGGCAGACCTTCACTTCTCTACTATGCTGAGAAGATGACAAGAGACCTCGGTGGTGCGAAGATATATCTCAAGAGAGAAGATCTGAATCACACAGGTTCTCATAAGATAAATAATGTACTTGGTCAGGTTCTTCTTGCTAAGAAAATGGGAAAGACCAGAGTTATAGCTGAGACAGGAGCAGGTCAGCACGGAGTTGCGACAGCAACAGCGGCAGCACTCATGGATATGGAATGTGAGATATTTATGGGTGAAGAGGATACCATCAGACAGGCGCTGAATGTATTTAGAATGGAGCTTCTTGGAGCAAAGGTACATGCAGTTAAAACCGGTACAAGAGTTCTTAAGGATGCTGTAAATGAGGCAATGCGCGAATGGGTCAGCAGAGTTGATGATACACTCTATGTTCTGGGTTCTGTTATGGGACCGCATCCATTTCCTACTATAGTAAGAGATTTTCAGTCTGTTATAAGTAAGGAAAGCCGTGCGCAGATCTTAGAAGCTGAGGGAAAGCTTCCTGATGTGGTAATTGCCTGTGTAGGCGGAGGAAGTAATGCGATTGGTTCCTTCTATGAATATATAAAAGATGAAGGCGTAAGACTTATAGGATGTGAAGCTGCCGGACTTGGAGTAGATAATCCAAAGAATGCGGCAACTATGGCAAATGGTACAAAGGGAATATTCCATGGAATGAAGTCGCTCTTCTGTCAGGATGAATATGGTCAGATAGCTCCTGTATATTCTATTTCCGCAGGACTTGATTATCCGGGTATAGGACCGGAACATGCTCATCTGGCTGAAATCGGAAGAGCTGAATATGTACCGATTACTGATGAAGAGGCGGTAAGAGCCTTTGAGTATCTTTCAAGAACTGAGGGGATCATTCCTGCTATTGAAAGCAGTCATGCAGTTGCACATGTACTTAAGATAGCTCCGGAAATGCCTAAGGATAGCATCATTGTATGTACTATCTCAGGACGTGGAGATAAGGATGTGGCTGCGATAGCTCGTTACCGTGGTGTAAACATTTATGAGTAGTGAGGAACAGATATGAGTAGAATATATAAAGCATTTGAAAATAAAAAGGCATTTATAGCGTTTCTTACGGCAGGAGATCCGAATTATGAAGACAGCCTGAAGAACTTTAAAGCAGTTATAGAGGCTGGAGCTTCTCTTATAGAGGTAGGAATACCTTTTTCAGATCCGATAGCTGAAGGACCTGTTATTCAGGAGGCCGATCTGAGAGCGCTGGAAAATGGCATGACAACAGACAAGGCTTTTCAGCTGGTTAAGGATATCAGAAAAGAGTATGATATTCCGATAGTTTTTATGACTTATGCAAATCCTGTATATCACTACGGGACAGACAGATTTTTTAAGAACGCTTCTGAGGCAGGTGCAGATGGAATCATAGTTCCGGATTGTCCATATGAGGAGAGACATGAATTTGATGAGACTGCTGCAAAATACGGCATGGATTACATTTCCATGATAGCGCCTACCAGCGAGGACAGGATAAAGACTATCGCTGCTCAGGCGAAGGGCTTCTTATATGTAGTTTCTTCTCTTGGCGTAACTGGAGTTAGAAGTGAGATAAAAACTGATCTGGCGTCTATAGTTGGTCTTATAAAGGAAGCAACAGATACACCGGCGGCCATCGGTTTCGGAATCAGTACACCGGAGCAGGCAGAAAAAATGTCAAAGGTTGCAGATGGTGTTATAGTTGGTTCAGCAATGGTAAGAATCGTTGCTGAAAATGGTGCAGATGCACCGGAGAAGCTGGCCGAATATGTAAAGAAGATGACAGAAAATATATAGAATATATAGAATAGTAGTTGTAAAATTTTTGGAAGTTTTTTATTATCGGAGTTATGTAAACTGAAATGAAACAAATGGGAGTAAGGTCCCAGAAAATATGAGTAACTAATTAAAGTAGTATTATTTAGGAGGACAAAGAAATGTCAGAAGAAAGCAAGATTCCTTACAAAATCTATCTAAATGAGAGCGAGATGCCAAAGGCTTGGTATAATCTCAGAGCCGATATGAAGAATAAACCGGCACCACTGCTTAATCCGGGAACAGGTAAGCCACTTACAGCTGAGGAGCTTTCACCTATTTTCTGTGAAGAACTGGTTCAGCAGGAATTGGATGATACAACTCCATTTATAGAGATTCCTAGTGAAATCAGAGAGTTCTATAAGATGTACAGACCATCACCACTGGTAAGAGCTTACTGCCTCGAGAAGAAGCTGGATACTCCGGCTAAGATCTATTATAAGTTTGAGGGTAACAATACCAGCGGAAGCCACAAACTGAATTCTGCTATAGCTCAGGCTTATTATGCAAAGAAGCAGGGACTCAAGGGTGTTACTACAGAGACAGGAGCAGGTCAGTGGGGAACAGCGCTTTCAATGGCTTGTTCATACTTTGATCTTGACTGCAAGGTATATATGGTAAAGGTATCCTATGAGCAGAAGCCTTTCAGAAGAGAGGTTATGAGAACTTATGGAGCAAGCGTAACTCCTTCTCCATCAGAAACTACTGAAGTAGGTAAGAAGATCCTTGCTGAGCATCCTGGAACAACAGGAAGTCTTGGCTGTGCTATTTCAGAGGCTGTTGAAGTAGCTACAAAGAATCCTGGATACAGATATGTGCTGGGAAGCGTACTTAATCAGGTACTTCTTCATCAGTCAGTTATCGGTCTTGAGACAAAGGCTGCTCTTGATAAATATGGAATCAAGCCTGACATAATCATCGGATGCGCCGGTGGTGGATCTAACCTCGGTGGTCTTATAGCTCCATTTATGGGCGAGAAGCTGAGAGGTGAGGCTGATTACAGAATCATAGCTGTTGAGCCTGCATCATGCCCAAGCTTTACTCGTGGTACTTATGCATATGACTTCTGCGACACAGGTATGATATGTCCGCTTGCTAAGATGTATACACTGGGCAGCAGCTTTATTCCATCAGCAAATCATGCAGGTGGTCTTAGATTCCACGGAATGAGCTCAACTCTTTCACAGCTCTATCATGATGGATATATGGAGGCAACAAGTGTAGAGCAGACTTCTGTATTTGAAGCTGCAGAGCAGTTTGCAAGAGTAGAAGGAATCCTTCCTGCACCAGAAAGCTCACATGCTATCCGTGCAGCTATCGATGAGGCTCTTAAGTGTAAGGAAACAGGCGAAGAGAAGACTATCGTATTCGGTCTTACAGGAACCGGTTACTTCGATATGGTTGCATATGAGAAGTTTAATGATGGAGAAATGTCAGATTATATTCCATCAGATGAGGAAATCGCAGCTTCTATCGCAAAGCTTCCAAAGGTTGAGGGTTAATCCGTATATCGTAAATATTTATAGATAAAATATGCCGCAGGACTGTTCTATAGTTTCAGTCCTGCGGTTTTTTTCAAAAACTCTATAGTTAAATCCGATTTTTCTTGACAAAAAAATACTTCGGGAGTAGAATTAAATTACTTCGAATGAAGAAGTAATTATCTGAAGGGTACAGGAATAGCTATGAATCTAGAAGAATATGGTATTTCGAAGGATATATTTCAAACTATAATTAATTATATAGATGAAGTGAAGGAGCTTTTTTCTTCAGAAATCTGGGAAAATATCTTTAGAGATTGTTCTAAAAATGAAATACTTATCTTTTGGCTGCTATATCAGCGTGATGAAGTAAATATGACGGAAATCGCTGAATATATCCATGTGCCCCTGAACACGGCTACCGGTATAGTGAGCAGGATGGAGAAAAATGGTCTTATACAGCGCTGCAGATCAGAAGAAGATAAGAGAGTAGTTCTGATAGGCTTCAGTCAGAAAGGGAAAACCCAGTTTCAGAGTCTTGTAGGCGAGATGATGAGATATGGAACGAAGGTTTTCAGCGAGCTCACAGCGGAAGAGATAGAACTGTTTCTAAAGATAATGGATAAGGTTAAGGTAGTTCTTAAAGAGGATAAGAATAAAGAAAAGGCCTCAAAGAAAGTTAGGAAAATAAATATCGAATAGATAGAACTTATAAGACAGATATCAGGGCAGCAGGTTAATAGCTGCCCATTATAAAAGATAAATACTTCGAGGAAAGAACTATTCGGCAGATGAAATAATTATGGAGGTAATGTGATGAATAGGATTTACATTTTTACTGGAAAAGGCGGAGTTGGAAAGAGCAGTGTTGCAGCGGCTCATGCTCTAAAGAGTGCAGAAGATGGAAAAAGGACATTACTTGTCAGTACAGATATGGCTCATAATCTGGGGGATATCTTTGAAGCAAAACTTGGAAAAGAAGCTGTATCAATAAAAAAGAACCTGGATATTTACGAACTTGATCCGGAATATGTTATGGAAAATGAATTTGCAGAATTTATGGATTATATAAAAAAGATGCTTCAGACCGGTACGGATATGGAAACAGTCGGGATGGTTCCCGGAATGGAGGAACTGTTTTCGCTGCTAAAAATATCAGACATATATCAGAGTGATGCCTACGAAAGGATAATAGTTGACTGTGCCCCTACTGGAGAAACATTATCACTTCTGAAATTTCCGGAACTATTGTCCTGGTATATGGAAAAGCTTTTTCCTATCGGAAAGGTGGGGGTCAGACTACTGGCACCTATTTCCAAGAGAGCATTTCATATAGAAATGCCGAATAAAAATGCCATGAATGAGATAGAAAAAATGTTCCTGAAACTGATAGAACTTCAGGAAATGCTGAAAAACAGAGAAATCACAAGTGTGAGGATAGTGACAACACCTGAAAAGATGGTTGTGGAAGAGACAAAAAGAAATTATATGTATATGAATCTCTATAATTTTAATGTTGATGGTCTCTATATCAATAGAATTCTTCCACAGGATATAAATAATGAATTCTTTGATCAGTGGGTGGTTCTGCAGAAGGAGTATATAAGTGTTCTGAAAGATAGCTTTAAGGCGCTGCCGATATATGAGATTCCCTGGTATGATGAAGAACTAAAGGGTGAGGCAAACATCAGAAGAATAGTTGATGGGGTTTTACAAAGGGAGGATGTATTTGAAGCAAGGATCATTACAGAGAGAGAAAGATTCGAGGCAACAGATACTGGATACCAGCTGGATGTATATATACCGGGGGCAGAGAAGGATAAGATCGATCTCTATCAGGCGGCTTCAGATATCGTGATTAAAATGGGGAATTTCAAAAGAAATATCCCGCTCCCGAATATCCTCAGAACCTACGAGGTAGCCGGCGCAAAGTATGACGAAGGAATACTGCATATATCTTTTGAAAAGGAGGAAGAATGAAATGATGACAAATAATATGGAAATGATAAGTAGATTTAGAACTGCAGCAGGATATCAGAAGCAGGCCATCAGAGCACTTTTTCCTGAGAGAATGAGTGGTCATCTGGATGTGATAGAGAATGAGATAAAGCTTATGATCACTGAGGCTGCTATGGAAATGCTGAAAGAAGCTGGAAGCAGCTGCTTTAGCAGTGCATTTGTAGATGAAAAAGAATCTGCTGAGAATAAAAATAATAGTAAAAAGAATAGTAAAAAGGTGGATATCGATTAAACATCCGGTTTGTATAAGGTATGAAAGGATATGACAATGAGAATTATTATATATACGGGAAAAGGTGGAGTAGGAAAGACCAGTATAGCTGCGGCTACAGCATGTAACATCGCCGAGAGTGGAAAAAAGGTACTTATTATGAGTACGGATCAGGCTCACAGTCTGGGAGATTCATTTGATATGAGCATCAGCAAGGAACCTACTTCTGTTATGGAGAATCTCTATGCTATGGAAATCGACTCAGTATATGAGAGTGAAAAAAGCTGGGGAAGCATCAAGAGTTATTTCAAGGAGCTGCTCACAATGAAGGGTGGAAGTGGAATAGAGGTTGAGGAACTGCTTGTATTTCCTGGACTTGAGGAGCTGTTTTCCATGTTTAAGATTCTTGAAGAGTATGAAAGTGGTGATTATGACACTATAATCGTGGACTGTGCTCCTACAGGAGAAACCCTTTCACTTCTGAAATATCCCGAAAGGCTTTCAGGACTTATAGAAAAGGTTCTTCCTATAAAAAGAAGCGGGGTTAAGAAGTTTGGTCCCATGGTAGAGAAGCTGGCCAAGGTTCCTGTGCCTGAAGATAATGTGTTTGATGATATAGAATATCTGATGGATAAAATGCAGCGACTTCAGGAGCTTCTTTTAAACAAAGAGGTTGTAAGCCTCAGAGTAGTAACAACTCCTGAGAAGATAGTTATCAGTGAAGCTAAGAGGAATTTCACGTGTCTCTATCTGTATCATTATAATGTAGATGCTGTCATCGTGAATCACATTTATCCTGATAAGGCGATGGTTGGATATTTTAGTAAATGGGTGAAACTTCAGGAGGAGGGGCTGAGTGAGATAAGAGAGTGCTTCAGCGAGGTTCCCAAATTCTATGTAGAGCTTCAGCAAAGAGAGATTCGAAAGCTTGATGTGCTCTCTGACATTGGAAGAATAATATATGGTGATTCAGACCCTGATGAAGTACTTTTTAAGAAGGAAATATACATTCCTGATAAAGATAATTCCTGCCTGAAGATATATCTTCCTTTTGCGGATAAGGATGAGCTAAAACTTGAGCAGGCCGGTCGCGAACTGGTGGTGGGAGTAAGAAACGAAAACAGAAGATTCCCTGTTCCGGAAGAGTTTTCAGGTAAAGAAATATCAGGTGCAAAGTTTGAAAAAGGATACCTGAAGATATCATTTGATAACTAGCGAATCTTTCTAGTGGTTTTTGCTGACATAAGGCATATAGACAATAACATTTATATAACCTATAATAAGTGTGTCAAAGGATGATTCTTTTGACACATTTTTTGTTGTGATATTGGAGGGGAAATGTATGAGATATCCTGAAATGCTTCAGAAGGGGCAGACGATAGGTTTCATAGCGCCATCTTTTGGATGTGCCATAGAACCATATAAAACCAGGTTTGAAAATGCGATAAAAATATTTGAAGGAAAAGGGTATAAGACCTGGCTGGGACCGAACTGCTATAGTGACTGCGGAACCGGTATAAGTAATGTACCTTCTAAATGTGGTGCAGAGTTAAATGCTGCCATGATTGAGAATGCAGACGGTACATATGATGAATCTGATGTTATTATCACCTGCGGTGGCGGCGAGCTGATGTGCGAGGTGGTGCCATATATTGATTTTGAAGCAATCAAAAAGAGTCGCCCGAAGTGGTATATGGGCTATTCTGATAATACTAATTATGTATTTTTATCAGCTGTACTGGCTGATACTGCTGCCATTTACGGACCTTGTGCGCCTGCTTTTGGACGGGAACCATGGCATGAATCGGTGGAGGATGCATTAAAACTTATTACAGGTGAGATCAGTGCAGTTTCCGGGTATAAGCTTTGGGAGAAAGAGGAATGGGATGAAGAAAGTGGCGATGCAGATAGTGTTGAACCAGATCCTCTTGCACCTTATGCTGTAAATGAAAGAACCGTGTTTAACTACTATCCTGCAGGTTCAAACGGTGTGATATCCGGCGATGAATATAAGGACGGGGTAGAATTAAAAGGAAGGCTTCTGGGAGGCTGTCTGGATCTTCTTACATTACTTGTGGGTACGAAGTATGACAAGGTTGATGAATTTCTGGAAAAATATAAGGACGACGGTATTATCTGGTTTATTGAATCCTGTGACCTGGATATGCTTTCCATGAGAAGAGCCCTGTGGCAGATGCGGGAGGCCGGCTGGTTCAGATATGCGAAGGGATTTCTTATGGGAAGACCCCTGCATTTTGGCGAGGAGATGATGGGAGTTGACCAGTACAGAGCCGTAACGGATATACTGGGTGGTCTGAATGTACCTATAATAATGGACCTTGATATAGGACACCTTCCACCAATGATGCCGATAATATGTGGCAGTATGGCCGAGGTAAGGGCATCCGGAAACAGTATAAATATTCAGTATATATTTGAATAAATCTTAGTTTGGAGCTGTTTAAACAGATGAGTGAAAAGAAATATTATGCAGTAAAAAAAGGACTTGTACCGGGGATATATAATACCTGGGATGAATGTAAGGCAAATGTACATGGTTTTTCAGGAGCCATATATAAGAGTTTTAAGACTATCGAGGAAGCGGAGGCATTTATAGGTGGTGATGTGAGCACTGCCAGACTTCAGGCTGAAAAAAGTCAGGAGATAGTGAAATCTTCCTATGTTGAGAAAACAGCTGCTCCTGAAGTGAATGCTGATAAGTATGAAGGTAGTGACAGGGATACTCTGGCAAGGTTTCTTGAAGCAAATAGAAAGTCAGAAGCTGTATGTTTTGTAGACGGGAGCTTTGACAAGATAACAGATAGATATGCCTGTGGTGTAATACTTCTTCACGAAGGTCAGTTAGTGGAAATATCAGAAAGCTTTCAGGATGATGAAATGAAAACCATGTGGAATGTGGCCGGTGAGATAGAAGGTTCGATGCATGCTATGCAGTACTGCATAGATCATGGCATAAAAAGTGTTGATATTTACTATGATTATGAAGGAATAGAGAAATGGGCCAGAGGTATCTGGAAGACCAATAAAGAAGGAACCAGGTCGTATAAGCAGTTTTATGACTCTGTTTGTGACAGATTGGTGGTACATTTTTATAAGGTAAAGGGGCATTCGGGAAATACCGGAAATGACAAGGCGGACGAACTGGCAAAGCGTGCCCTGGGACTGTAAATGAGTTGGTGAGGATGGATAGGATATGAAAATACATGGATTACAAAAAATGACACTACTGGATTTTCCGGGAAAGGTGGCCTGTACGGTCTTTCTCGGAGGATGTGATATGCGGTGTCCCTTCTGCCACAACTGGGAGATAGTGGATGCGTCTTCTCCGGCTGTTATGGATGAGGAGGAACTTTTTAAATTTTTAGAGGGAAGAAAAGGACTTCTGGACGGCGTAGCCTTTACCGGTGGAGAGCCTCTTCTCAGAAAAGAATTACCTGAAATTATGAAGAGGGTCAGAGATATGGGCTTCATGATAAAACTGGATACCAACGGAAACCACCCTGACGAGCTCGTACGGGTTGTTGAAGCGGGACTGGTGGATTATGTGGCTATGGATATAAAAAACAGCCCTGAGAGGTATGGAGAGACCATAGGGCTCCCAGGATTTGATATTTCGAAGATCAGGGAAAATATAGACTATTTGATCAGTAAAGGGAATCAGTCCGGTTCTAAGTCGGATGAGCAGGATAAACCCAGTACAGACAAATCATCCGACTTTGGATACGAATTCAGAACCACAGTTGTAAAACAGTTTCATGATGAAGATTCCTTCAGAGGCATTGCAGAATTGATAAAAGGTGCGGATAAATATTTTCTTCAGGGTTTTGTAGATAGAGATACGGTACCATTTAGTGGTCTGCAGGGGGTCAGTGAAGACAAGATGAAGTGCTTTAGTGATATAGTAAGACCATATGTAAATAGCGTCGAAATACGTGGTTTTTAGCGAAATATTCATCATGCATGAATATTATACAAAGGGTTGAAATGTCAATATCTTGTGTTAGTGTGATAATTTTCATACTAGATATTGACATTTTTTTTGTTTAGTGTTATCTTCTTACATACCAACCGTTTTGACGGAAACAGATTGAAAAAAATAAAAGTAATAGGGGAAGGAGACCACTAAATTATGTACCGGGTTTTAAAAAGGGATGGAGTTATAGTAGATTTTGACGTATCAAAGATCAGCGCTGCGATAGAGAAGGCTTTCGTAGGCTGTGAGAAGCAGTATCATCCAAGTGTTATAGATATGCTTGCTCTTCGTGTTACGAGCAATTTCGAAGAGAAGATAAAGGATGATGTGATATCAGTCGAAGACATCCAGGATAGCGCAGAGCAGATTCTTTCTGAGGCAGGATATACAGATGTAGCAAAGGCTTATATCCTTTACAGAAAGCAGAGAGAGAAGATTCGTAATGTAAAGAATGCAATGCTCAACTATAAGGACATTGTAGACAATTATCTTCAGATAAATGACTGGCGTGTTAAGGAAAATTCAACCGTTACATATAGTGTAGGTGGACTTATTCTTTCAAATTCAGGAGCTATCACAGCTAACTACTGGCTTAGCGAGATCTACGATCAGGAGATAGCTGATGCTCATAGAAGTGCAGCAATTCACATTCATGACCTCAGCATGCTTACAGGATATTGTGCAGGATGGTCACTTAAGCAGCTTATTCAGGAAGGCCTTGGCGGTGTTCCAGGAAAGATCACATCTGCTCCAGCAGGACATCTTTCAACTCTCTGTAATCAGATGGTTAACTTCCTTGGTATCATGCAGAATGAGTGGGCAGGTGCTCAGGCATTCTCATCATTTGATACATACCTTGCTCCTTTTGTAAAGATAGATAAACTTACTCAGAAGGAAGTAAAGCAGTGTATCCAGTCTTTCATCTTCGGTGTAAATACACCTTCAAGATGGGGCACACAGTCACCATTTACCAATATCACTCTTGACTGGACAGTTCCTAACGATATGAAGGAAGAGAACTGCTGGGTAGGTGGTAAGCAGGTAGACTTTACTTACGGTGAATGTCAGAAGGAAATGGATATGGTCAATAAGGCATTTATCGAGATCATGATCGAGGGTGATGCCAATGGTCGTGGATTCCAGTATCCAATTCCTACATATTCAATTACCAGAAACTTTAACTGGGATGAGACAGAGAATAATAAGCTTCTCTTCGAAATGACAGCTAAATATGGTACACCATATTTTTCAAATTATATTAACTCAGACATGGAGCCAAGTGATGTCCGCAGTATGTGCTGCAGACTCAGACTTGACCTTAGAGAGCTTCGTAAGAAGTCAGGTGGTTTCTTCGGAAGTGGAGAGTCAACAGGTTCTGTAGGTGTTGTTACCATCAACCTTCCTCGTATAGCATATCTTGCTAAGGATGAGGCTGATTTCTATACAAGACTTGACAGACTCATGGACATTTCTGCAAGATCTCTTAAGACAAAGAGAACTGTTATCACTAAGCTTCTTGATTCAGGACTTTATCCATACACAAGAAGATATCTTGGTACATTTAACAATCACTTCTCAACTATCGGTCTGATAGGAATGAACGAGGTTGGACTTAATGCAAGATGGCTTCATAAGGATCTTACACATGAAGAAACACAGAAGTTTGCTATGGATGTTCTCAATCATATGAGAGAGCGTCTCAGTGATTATCAGGAGCAGTATGGTGACCTGTACAACCTTGAAGCTACACCAGCTGAGTCAACTACTTATCGTTTTGCTAAGCATGATAAGG
>CACZOE010000077.1 GCA_902782695.1 uncultured Lachnospiraceae bacterium
AATGAAAGGATGGTTTTTAAGTATTATTAAGAAATCTTCTCTTTTGTTACATTTATATTAACACATCTCTTGTAGAATTTCAACAAAATAAATCGGTAAAATTGCACAAATTTTACGTATTTCTAATTGAAAAACAGCTCCATAAAGCGTAATTTTACACAAAAAGCACTTTTTACAAGATTTATGTTAACTAAATATTACATTTTGACATCCAAATATCATCCACATTATCAGATTTTTCTTGCTACATTTTATCCTATGTATTAAACTTAACGGGTAACTTTTGTTACACAAAAAATTAAACAAGAGGTGAATAATATGGCACAGCTTTGGGGCGGTCGTTTTACAAAAGAAACCGATCAGCTGGTATATAATTTTAACGCTTCTATATCCTTTGATCAGAAATTCTTCGCACAGGATATTAAAGGCAGCATTGCACATGCAACCATGCTTGGCAAAACAGGCATTATAACTGAAGAAGAATCAGCCCAGATAGTTGAGGGACTGAAATCTATTCTCTCAGATGTTGAAAATCAAAAGCTAGAAATCGGAATGCAGTACGAGGATATTCACAGCTTTGTAGAAGCTACTCTCATTGACAGAATCGGTGATACCGGAAAGAAGCTTCATACAGGAAGAAGCCGTAATGATCAGGTTGCTCTTGATATGAGACTCTACACAAGAGACGAGATTGAAAATATAAAAGAGCTTCTTAAAAATCTGATGAATACTCTTCATAAACTTATGAAGGAAAATGTTCATACCTATATGCCAGGCTTTACACATTTACAAAAGGCTCAGCCTGTAACCTTCGCCCATCATGTAGGCGCTTATATGGAAATGTTCAAAAGAGACTATAGCAGATTATGTGATATATATGAAAGAATGAACTATTGTCCTCTGGGTGCAGGTGCACTTGCAGGAACCACCTATCCATTAGACAGAGAGATGACCGCATCACTTCTGGGATTCAACGGTCCTACATTAAACAGTATGGACTCCGTATCTGACAGAGATTATATAATAGAACTACTCTCAGCTCTTTCAACCATATGCATGCACCTTTCCAGATTCTCAGAAGAGATAATCATCTGGAATTCAAACGAATATCAATTCATTGAACTTGATGATGCATATAGTACTGGAAGCTCAATAATGCCACAGAAGAAGAATCCTGATATAGCAGAACTTGTTCGCGGAAAAACAGGCCGTGTGTATGGCGCTCTGATTTCAATAATGACTACCATGAAGGGTATTCCTCTTGCCTATAATAAAGATATGCAGGAAGACAAGGAACTTACCTTTGATGCTATAGATACTGTAAAGGGATGCATAGCACTTTTCGATGGAATGATCAGTACTATGAAGCTGAACAAGAAAAACATGCAGAAAAGCGCAATGAACGGATTCACAAATGCAACTGATGCCGCTGACTATCTGGTAAAAAATGGTGTTCCTTTCAGAGATGCTCATTCAATCATCGGACGTTTAGTGCTCTATGCTATCGAACAAAATAAAGCCATCGATGAATTAAGCCTTGACGAACTAAAATCCATAAGTCCGGTTTTTAACGAAGATATCTACGAGGCTATAAGCCTGGAAACATGTGTAGAAAAAAGAAACACCATTGGTGCTCCAGGTCCTGAAGCGATGAAAACAGTAATCGAAAAGAACGAAGAATTCCTAAAAAACATTTAACCCATAAAAGAGTATATAAGTCTATAATTAAAAGATGACAACTAAGCATTTCTTAGTTGTCATCTTTTCTCTCATCACCCTTATTTGAAATGATGCATGCTATCTAATTATCTAACCCAGTATCTGAATTCCTCATCACCAAGTCTTATATAATCATCATTTGAAAGCATAACCTCAACACCAGGCTGAAGGAGTTTGCCATTTACAAATGTATGATTAGTAGAACTGTTATCTCTGATATAACATTCACCGTTACTGATTCTGAATACAGCATGTTTACGGCTGATCTTCTTATTATCAGTTATCTGATAATCACAATTAGAAGACTTTCCCACCAGAAATTCCTTATGAAGTATAGGAACAAGCTCATTTGTTTTTGTTCTTACAAGATAAGGAACCGGATTTGAATAATTCTCAGAAGTTGCAAGGATTGAGGTTCCACCGCTTGTGGTCTCACTCTCATCTTCCAGAATATTCGCCTGCTCAAGTGAGAGGATATATTCATAGAATTCCTCAAGATTAAACATCAGCTTGCTGTCCAGATACATAAGAAGCTTATCTACACAGTCAACCGAATCCATATTTGCAAAACGAACCTTGCTGATAAAGGACTGAATAAATTCAGTTACATTACAATCAGCAAACTTCTTATTTACCGGCATATACAGAAGCTGTATATCCAGAGTTGACAGTTCAATATACATATAATGAACATCCAGAAGCAGCTTGTTAAGAGACATTTTGTTCTCATTAAAGTATATAAGCTGATTCATGATATTGGAAAGCATAGCAAGAAACTCGCCTTTATAAAGCTGTTTCTGAAGAAACTGCTCCAACGGAAGCGTTGCCGGCACTTTAAACTGAAGTGCTCTGACTCCGTCAATAGCAACACATGTACACTTAGTTCTATTACCCACGAACTCATAGTTGTACATGGTCATCTCATACTGGTCGATGGGAACATCCTCTTCCAGTTTAAAATTTAGTGTGAACTCATCATAGCTCTTATTATTTACATCTTCCACACCAGTACCCCCATTATCAGTAATATGCTACTTACGCTTCTCCTCGTAAATAGTTACAATAATAGTACCAAAAATTCACATTTTATTCAAGAACTATATATGTTTTATGGAAACTTTATTTATTCTTTTTATATGTGTTTTTACCATCCCGACTACCATGATTATTTCCATGACTCAGGTCGTATCTCTCATAGGCCTCAACTATTTTTTGAACCAGAGGATGTCTCACTACATCCTTACTGGTCAGATTACATATGGCTATTCCTTCTATATCCCTGACAACCTTTAAAGCCGTATCAAGTCCGGATACTGTTCCGGCTGCAAGATCCTTTTGAGACTGATCTCCAGTGATAATAGCCTTTGACCCAAATCCAATACGTGTCAGGAACATTTTCATCTGAGACTGTGTTGTATTCTGAGCCTCATCCAATACGATAAAGGAATTATCAAGTGTACGACCTCTCATATATGCTAGGGGCGCCACTTCTATAAGTCCTTTCTCCATATTTTTCTGAAATGACTCAGCACCCATGATTTCATAAAGAGCATCATACAGAGGTCTGAGATAAGGATCTATCTTACTCTGCAGATCTCCGGGAAGAAATCCGAGCTTTTCACCAGCTTCTATGGCAGGTCTTGTAAGAATTATACGTTCAACCTCACCCTTTTTGAAAGCAGTAATAGCTTTTGCCATGGCAAGATAAGTCTTTCCTGTACCTGCTGGTCCTGCAGCAAATATGATCATATTATTATCAATTGCTTCTATGTATTTCTTCTGACCAAAAGTCTTAGGTCTGATAGGCCTTCCCGCAAGAGTATGACATATAAGTTCACTATCATCTTCCAGATCACTCGCCTTTAAATCCGTGCCTTCACTGGCAAGTTTTATCGAATAATCCACATTCTGTTCAGAGATTTCCTTCTCTTTATGCGATATTATCAGAAGATCCTTAATTACTCTTTCAGCAGCCTGAACCTGTTTTTCTTCCCCTTCGATAATAAGACTATCACCACGATAAACATAGCTTATATTAAAAGCTTTTTCTATCTTTCTGATATTACTGTCAAACTGACCGAAGACAGCCTGTATATACCTGTTATCAATTTTTATACTTGTCTGACTGTTTGCCATTTTATCTCCTCGTAACCCCAATATAGCATGTTCTCAAAAAGCATGATTAGTACTTTACAGCCACATTCACGCATATTAAACATTAAGCCTCCTCCGAAAACAGAGAAGGCTTAATATATTACTCATCTTTGCTAGATTTAGCAGCTCTTATTCCCTCAGTAATAAGAGGAACTATTTTATTCAGATCACCAACAATACCATAATCAGCTACATCAAAGATAGGAGCTGTCTCATCTTTATTGATGGCTATAATATAATCTGATTCTTCCATACCAGCTGTATGCTGAATGGCTCCTGAAATTCCTATAGCAAAATATACAGAAGGACGAACAGTCTTACCAGTCTGTCCTACCTGAAGTTCCTTTGGCTTCCAGCCGTTATCTACTACAGCACGGGAACAGGATACTTCACCGCCGAGCTCTGCAGCCAGATCCTCAAGGAGCTTGAAGTTCTCAGCAGAACCTACTCCTCTACCTCCAGATACAAGGATTTTTGCCTTCTGGATATCAACCTTTTCAGTAACATCCTTAATAATATCGAGGATTTCTACATAACAATCATTAGGAGTAAATCCAGGATTAAATTCAACTATTTCTGACTTTGCGCCTACAACCTTTGGAGATCTCTTCATAACTCCAGGACGAACAGTTGCCATCTGAGGTCTGAAATCCGGACAAGCTATAGTTGCGATTGTATTTCCACCAAAAGCAGGACGAGTCATAAGCAGCTGGTTATGCTTCTGCTTATCTTCCTGTCCAGGAATAGGATTAAGTGGGAAATCACCAATCTCAAGCATTGTACAGTCAGCTGTAAGACCTGTATGAACTCTTGCACATACACGAGGAGCAAGATCTCGACCAATAGCTGTAGCACCAATCAGGAATACTGATGGCTTAAACTTATTAATAACTTCTGAAAGAGCGTGTGCATAAGGCTCTGTTCTATATTCCTTAAGTTCAGGGTCATCTATAAGAATAACTCTGTCAGCACCATGCTCTTCAAGATGAAAAACTTTATTTTTTATATCTGAACCAAGAAGAACAGCTGTAACTTCTTCACCAAGGTCACTAGCAAGTTCCATGGCCTTTCCAAGAAGCTCATAAACTATTTCTTCAATATGATTATCTACCTGCTGGGCGAAGACAAATACGCCCTTATATTCTTCTAAAGACATTTTTAGTCCTCCCTTCCTTAGATCACATGCTTCTCTGTAAGTTTTGCGAGTATCAGATCTGCAGCATCACTTGCGCTTTCAGGAACAACTTTCTCTCCTGCTCCCTTTGCAACTTTATCAGATGCTTTTGCAATCTGTGTCGGAGAACCTTTAAGTCCCATATTTGAATCATCAAGAGTAGTCAGATCAGCTCTTCCCCAAACAGTTATTTCAGCATCAAATGCATCAAAGATTCCACCTGGTGTCATATATCTAGGCTCATTTAATTCAGAAAGAGCTGTAATAAGACATGGCATTTTAGCCTTAAGGATATGATATCTGTCATCATACTGTCTCTTTACTATTACAGAGTCTCCTTCAATCTTAAGCTCATGAGCATAAGAAATAACCGGAATACCAAGGTGCTCTGATATCTGAGGACCAACCTGAGCTGTATCACCATCGATAGCCTGACGACCTGTGATTATCAGATCATACTCGAGATTTCTGATAGCTGCAGCTATAGTCTGGGATGTAGCCCATGTATCTGCACCACCAAGTACTCTGTCAGTTACAAGAATACCCTTATCAGCTCCCATTGCAAGAGCCTCACGAAGTACTTCTTCTGCCTTAGGAAGTCCCATAGTTACTACTGTAACTTCAGCTCCCATTTCATCTTTTATTCTAAGTGCAGCCTCAAGACCTGCCTTATCATCAGGATTCATGATAGAAAGCATAGCTCCTCTATCAAGAGTTCCATCTGCTTTAAATTTAACGCCACCTTTTGTATCAGGTACCTGCTTAACGCATACTACTATCTTCATGTCTGTACCTCCTTACGCTAAAAGATTTGCTGAGATAACCATACGCTGAACTTCGCTGGTTCCCTCATAAATCTCTGTGATCTTAGCATCGCGCATCATACGCTCTACTTCGTATTCTTTAATG
>CACZOE010000078.1 GCA_902782695.1 uncultured Lachnospiraceae bacterium
ATCCTTACCATCATATACCTTTGTAGTAGTTGCCCTGATATCAACCGGAGCCTTTGCAATACTCCATGCAAATGTTTTATCAGCCTTAGTTCCGTCAGCCCAGACATATCCTTCTCTCAGCTTAAATGTTGCCGAATAATTACCAGCTTTAGTCTCGTGAGTAATACCAAGTAAAGGATCTTCTTCATTAGCTGTATTCTCTACAACAGTATATGAAGCAAGTGTTTCATCATAAATAATACCAGTCTTATCAGTACCGTCATAGGTAAGATTTCTCACTACCTTCGGCATTTTACTTGTATCTACACTTGTTGCATCCACATACCAGGTAATATCATCAAAATACGCATTCTGACCAGTGGTGCCACGAATCGCAACCCTATTATTGTTACTGGTCGGAGTAATTACTATCGGACTGCTGTTAGCCTTTATTTCACCCGTTCCATCATCTATGAAGAAATCAGCTGTCTTACTGTCATTTTTTTTATGATATTCTATTCGGATGCTGTACCATTTATCCTTGACGAACGCTGTATCCTCCATATTATCAAGTTCAACTATAGAACTTGAACTTCCTGTGTAACATTTCCATTTTCCATCCTCAACGAGCACCATAGTCTGCCAGTTCTCTCCAAGACCCAGGCCAAAGCTGGCATTGTCAGTATCAGATTTCATCCTTCCTTCAAACACAAACTTTCCGGTAAGCCCGCCAGGCAGATTAAAAATGTCCAATGAATAAGTTTTATTCGAATTATAAACTATATTATCTGTATCCAAAGGATCATTTTCCCATTGAATGCCATAATACGCCTCATATCTCAGAGCCCCTGAATTTGAACCAACGTTATATCCCTGAAGACCATCGTGGAAATAATACTCATAAGGCATATCAAACTTAAGTATATTGCTGAAGCATCCATCCGCGTCTCTTACAACCACATATATATACCTGGATCTGATTGACATATCAGACTTCATATTAAGACTCATGGTTTTATTTACTTCAATATCTGCATCAGACTTTCTCCAATTAGTACTGAGTGTTTCTTCATTAAGTTCAGGAGCCACAGCCTTATCTGAAGCCTTATAAAATACTTCGCCTGCTATGTCACTCTTAAACCATACTGTGACATTTTCAGCACTAGCTCGATATATTGTGTCACCTACAATTTCAGGTTTTCCATTTTTACTGATCCGGTACTCACATTCGCTGACCATAGTTTCAGGAACAAATATATCTTCTCCGGAATCATTTATTTTTACGCCTGCTATGGCTCTGATCTTTGTATCATCAGAAATACTAATAGCTCCTTTATATTCAAATGTATTTGAAGCATTATTTATACAATCCGGATAAGAGCCATCCAATGTATAGAAGATGGTCTTATCATCATATAAGCAACCAAGTTCGATCGACTGAGTCTTTGAATAAAGACCTGAAGGCTTACTAAATGTAATAACATCTGATGCTTTATCGAGCATATAAGTCTTTATATCATCAAAATAGACTTCCTGACTATTGTATCCCCTAAGCCAGATAAATGGCCTGCTTGTAACAGTGGTTTCTATCGGTTCTGAATTTACCTTCCTTCCATCTATGTAGACATCAAAACTCTTCTGACTCTTGTCATATATAAATTTTAAATTATACCATTTATCTTTAACAGCCAGTGGCATTCCTTCTATTTCCTCAGCACACCACTCAGCATTTTTACAGTAATACCATTTGCCTGCTTCAACATCTAAGCCAATCTCGTTAAAATGGAATTTTGCATATGGAAGCGAATCTCTGAACCTGATTCTTCCTTCGATAATATAAGTATAGCTGCCATTTGTGATATCAGCGTATTGCTGTGTTTCTTCAACCTTCATAGCATATACATTACTTCCATCAACAGAAGTCACATATTTATTTGAATTGTTTCCAAATATAGCCTGACCGGAAGTAGTCCCATCCGGATACACTTCAAAATCTTCATTTACATATACGTCATATGGCAGATAATACTGAAGTACATTACTATAATTTCCATATTTATCTTCGATATAGAAATTTACATACTTTTTCCCTGTTGTAATACCTGAAGTGTTATTCAGATCTATTTTAGTAACTGCATCCTGTTTTGCTGTCACCTTAGAATCTACCCAGATTGCATCAGGCGAAGCAGCTTCTAGTTTTGTACCCTCAGAAGCA
>CACZOE010000079.1 GCA_902782695.1 uncultured Lachnospiraceae bacterium
AAGTTTAAGTTCACTTATATTATTATTCTCAGAATAAAGAGAATTCAGATTCTTCAGTTCTGATAAATCAAGCTTCTTCAATTTATTATTGCCACAATAAATTTTGGTTATTGCCGTACTTCCTTCAATATTTAAGTCCTCTATCTGATTATGTTCAATATTCAAGGTTTCAAGTTTAATGTCATTACTTACATCTAATGATGTCAGCTGATTGTATCCAACATTTATTCTTTTAATCACTGGATTGTTCTTTATTTCAAGTTCAGATAATTTATTATTTTCTATATATAAATCAGTTATATTTTTATTATTACTTATATTTAACGTCTCTAGGTCACAATTATTTACTATTAATGTATTCAGATTTATATTAGCCTGAAGATCCAGATCATTTAGTTTTATATTCCTTATATCTAAGTATTCAAGATTAGTAAGGTTTGAAAGATCTATAGTATCCAGATTACACCCAATTAATTCCAGATGCTCCATATTTGCAAGACTATTTAATGCATCTTTATCAATATTTCTACCTTCTACTCTCAAATAATTAAGCTTCGGTGTTTTTGATATATCTATTTTTTTATCTACATAATCATTTGATCCAATAATCAGTTTATTTAGCTTTTTATTTTTACTAAGATCAATACTATCTATACCACAATATGAACAAGATAAGTCTGTAAGTACTGTATTATTAGACACATCAAGGCTGGTTAATCCTTCACTCATATAGCAATATAATTTCTGGAGTAATTTATTGTTACTTACATCTAAACTCGTAAGCTTATTACTAGCACAACTAAGTATTTTAAGATTCAGATTTTTACTGACATCCAGATCTGTAATATTATTTTCATCACAATAAAGAATAGAAAGATTATATAAATACTCTATACCATCCATATTTGAAACATTACTATAATCAACCTTAATATAATCAGCATTTGTCAGTTCTTCTTCCGATAAAATACCATCGGAATCATCATCATAATTCTTTGAAATATAATTTCTCAAAGCATCATCCGGAAAATGATCTGCATCCAGAGCTACTGTTGTTGCACCCGTATTTTCATAATGCATTTTATTTCCCTGATAAGCAGTTACAGTGCCAGCATACTTAACAGCTGTCTTCGATAAATCTACACGAATTACCGGTCGAATAGCAGCAACTCTATAATAATACATACCTTCTTCACTGATTTTTCCCGCACTTGTTGAATATGATCCATAATTTGGGGATCCAGGTGTTCGAAGTAACCATCCACCATAAAGACATTTTAAATATGAATAGTCCGTAATAGCTATATTTCTTGTATCACTTGCTGCCTTATCTACATTAAAACCATATTCTGCTTTGCATGCTTCATCAACAGAAAGCAGATATACTTTATCCTTAATATTTGATCCAAGATCACTGAGAGTTGTTTCCTTAATTGCATCCTTCTGCTCATCATTAAAAGCAGCATCATAGAACGTTTCATTCAAAAGTTTACGAACATCCGAATCCGCCCAATCATTTGTAGGATTTGAACCTTCTATTACCTTCTCAGAAAGAAGTGTTGCAACATTTCCATCTACCGATAATACTCTCCAATCCAAAGGTTCTTTTTCAAAAGATGCTGTCTGATTATATTTTCCTATATATACTGAAGAATAGATTACTTCAGTATATTCACCAGTATCGTGTGTTATTATTTTCGTATAAGGATTATGATAATCCTCCATGGTGCCTGTGCTTTCTCCTTGAGAATTAATGTCACCCGCGAAAATAACATCTTCTGATTTCAGATTTATTTTCATTACCGGTCTGACACCTATCGTTGCGTTATTTATCATAGCTCCATTTGTTCCATAGCCCTTAGCCAATTGATATCCATATCGACTATTCTCTTGTCCCGGTGTTCTATACCAATAGATACTATTATATTCAGCAGCAATATTTCCCTGATATTGTCCGCCACATCCACTCTTATAGGCATAATCAGTAGCGTATGAATAATTACCAATTTTTATGTGATAATCATCTCTATCATAATCAGAATATGATGGTATATATATGTAGTCCTCTGTAGCATTTCCCGGATCAGTATTTTTCTCTGGATTTGGATCTGGTTCAACTTCTGAAAGAAGAATAGCAGCCCTCTCAGAATCATTAAATGCTGTATTATAGAATTCGTTGTTCAGCCAGTTTCTGAGAGAACAGTTTTCCCATGTTACATATGCTTGACCCTCATCATATGCTTTGGCCTCCAAAACATTATTCGCCATAACATAAGCAGTATCAGTACTCTCATCTATGGAGAGAATACGCCACCGTATCGGTTCCGGTGAAAATTTTGCCGTCTGATAATAGCTTCCAAACTGTACTTTATCCCAGGTAACCTCACCATCAGCATCAGTAACAGGGCTTGTTATTTCTATATCTTCTGCATGAGATATATTATTCATGCAAAAAGAACCCACCATTGAAAAAACTAGGGCTGACAGTATCGCCATTTTTCCTTTTTTTCGTCTTAGTTTTATTCCCATATTTTTTGCTCCTCTCCCTCTCTCATTTATGAAACATTTAGAGAAAACGTAACTATAATATTTTATCATTTATATCCTTATCAAGGAAGTGGCAAGGGGAGTGGCAACTACTCTCTGCCACTCCCCTAAAAAAATGTGCCAGAGTCCCTCTGACACATTATTTATTTCCTTTTGTTCTGTTGTAGCCCATTTCAAGGGCGTTATATTTTTTTATGAAGTACCGCTCCAGGTCGTTCAGATTTTTTGCACGGCTTCGTTTTAATGTAACGAACCTGATGGTAAACCTATCACCGTGAGCATAGTCTGCATATACCCTTCCGTTTCCTTTACCAGTAAAATGGTTATTAGCTCTGCTGACTATATGCTGCGCCTGTCCCACGTAATACATTTTCTGAGTATGGTTGTGGATGATGTAGACTCCCGGAACATCTATCTTGTTCGATGCAAGTCTGTTTCCTTTACCCTTTTCGTTTCTTAGACGTAAGAATTTATTTACTGAGATTTCTCTCGAATTCCTTATAATGCCTTTGAGCGAATTCGTACTAAAAAGATTGATGCTGAAAAAAAGCGCAAACAGAATGACAAGGGTGATACCTATCACCATGATCAGCCTGATGCCTGAGATATCAGAAAATGCTGACATATCTATTTTTCCCCAAAAATGTATACTCTCTTCCATCATTCTTTATTTGACTTCGAATTACCTGTCACACCCATCTGAAATATTAACTTACTAATCCTAACCTAATCAAAATGACTCCAGCACACCTTTCCAGCCTTTTTCTTTATATATCTCTTTATAATGGCTGACTTCCTCTTCTATGATTTCATCTATTGCCTTCATACTAAGGAGCTCTACCGGTGCCTTATCATCTGTCAGTATTCTGTTTCCCGCTTCATATTTAACAAGCCCGTCATTCACCATAGTCATCATTTTTGCTATATCACCATCTGAGCTGAGGGATGCATTAAAAAAGAATCTGTCAGCTATATCAGGATTATCTGATGCAAAAAGTTCGCGGTTAGTATTGTTCTCTACGTCAACAGTATATACTGTATCAAATACAGAGGCTATCGTATCGGACAGATAATCATTTATTCCATCCTTAGAATCAGACCTCATATTCATATTTACAACCATTACACCATCTTCAGTCAGATGTTCCTTTACCAGCGAGAAAAATTCTACTGAAGACATCTGAAATGGTATCGTAATATCCTGATACGCATCTACCATGATCACATCGTATTTATCTGTTGTTTCTTCCCCTTTTCCGGAGCCGAGACCCTGCAGATATGCACGGCCATCATACGTAACTACCTCCACGCTATCCGGAAGTTCAAAATATGTTCTTGCAAGGTCCGTTAT
>CACZOE010000080.1 GCA_902782695.1 uncultured Lachnospiraceae bacterium
AGGCAATTAAAAAGCCGGCAGTCTGCCGGCTTTTTATAATTCCGCAAGAGTCTGAAGTGCATCACCATCAATTATCTTCTTGTAATGCTCTTCAAAATAATACTTGGTAGTATATGTAAATCTATATGGTTCAGAAAACTCTCTAAGCGTGTCACAGAGATAAGTAAATTCATCTTCAGAATTTCTGTTATGCGATACTACCAGATAATAAGATATATCACTTTCATTCTTATAAAGAGTATTGTCGCTGTCATAGAAATCGCAAACTATTTTAGCAGCTGTAACAAAATTCTCCATATCTCTGGTGGTATAAATCATATAAGGAAGAACCTTTCCTGTCTTTAAATCCTGTGGCTGAGGTACCTTTTCCGGCTCTTCTGCCGGTGCATCATCGTCCTTAAGTTCGATGGAGCCGTTCTTGAGACCCTTGGCCATATCCATAGCCTGTTTCTTCAGCTTACTGATGTAACTGAATTTATCCTGCTCATCATCGCCCTCAACCTTGGTTATAAGAAATACTATGCAATCCTTATTAACCGGGATAGCTTCCACAACGATTGGCTGCTCATCAAAAACAAAACCAAACTCTTCCTTGGCTTTATTCATCATATATTTAATTAACTCATCAGCCTTTTCAGTCTGTCCAGCCAGATCAGCTATAGTAAAATCCTCATCAGGAAGATCTTTTGTCCAGACGGTGAATCTCAGCTGATTTTCATTTAATCTTTCTATCTTCATATTTTTTACCCAAAAACTTTAAATAATTATCTATCAAAAATGTTATAAAAAGCCTCTATAAAACGTGTAGGGGCACTTCTTATAGAGGCATAGATTCGTGTTTCATTGGAGTCCCGCTATATAAAACGTTACTCTAATTTCGAAATGTAGTTCGTCAGAACTATAGAGGTACTGTCTATCACTCCCTTTCTTTCCAGCTACTGTACGCAGATTCTCATAAGGCGTGCAAAAGTTGTGATGCTAAATGCACCTTTCTGCACACAAAAAACCGGTTAGTATCTGTAGCTTTTCAAAGTCGGGATTGTGCCTGTTTTACATTATCTCATATGTAACTCAGGCGATGAAAATCTATAGACCTGTACGATGTATGTGATGTATGTTATCAAATATCCTCTATTTTTGCAATGCTTTTTTATGACAGATTTCCTGGCATTCTTCCCTAAATGACAGGATTTCTGGCACCTTTAAAATAATTTATAAGCCATATCCAAAGGTAATCAGGAAGGATATCTGGTTATAAGGTATGAGCCCGTATCCTTCACATCAGACATAGGGATTTCTCTTCCCCAATGAACACTGTTATTATATGCCCCTTCAACTACGGTGATACTGTCACTATTAACCTTAAGAACAACTACCGAATGACTGTCATTATAAAGTCTTACTATATCGCCAACGCGAATATTTTTATACCAGTCCTTACCGCTTATCTTTCTTGACTTGTTATACTTTCCAAAAGCAGCATCACTGAGAATGAATGCAAACCCTACGCAGCCATATCCCACACAGGTCATATTGCCATAATAGGTTTCCGGTCCCCAGGTATAATGATCATTTAAGGTCCACTTATATCCTTCGGGATATTTTGACTTCATAGCCTTAATATCCTTTACAACATCATCCTCATCAGGATCATATATAGTAACCTTCTCGAAGGATTTCCCACATTCTTTGCAGATATATACAGCTTCGCCCTTTTGATTCTTCGTGGCTTCTGCCTTCTTCCTGATCAGATATATATGATTCTTAACAGTGACTTTACATTTATATTTCTTTCCATTAGAAGCAGTACAGGTGATAGTTGCCTTTCCCTTCTTCTTTGCAGTAATTTTGCCCTTAGAATTAACTGTAGCAACACTTTTCTTACTGCTCTTCCAGGAAATAACCTTAGCTCCACTTAGCTTTAATTTGCAGGTACTACCCACATGTAGTGTAACCCGTGTTTTGCTGAGAGAAGCCTTCTTCGCAGCATTTACATTAAACCCACTACTAAAAACTAATGCAAAAATCAAGACGAACGCGACTATTCTAACGAAAAAATCAGACCTGAAATTTCTATTCTTCTCCGCCATGCTACACTCCTCTATTTCATAAAGTATCCACTTCCCCCAAAGACACTTCACTACTTATAAATCTAACATATTCAGGCATATCTCACAACATTTTTTTATATAGTTCAAACTTCAAATATGAGTCAAAAAACTTGTGTTGGAGCAGAAACTTTAGACACCAGACGCAAAAGAAAAAGGACGTACCCTGACGGATACGTCCCACATTCTTTTAATTAACTGATTACTCTTCTGAAATAGCTCCAACTGGGCAGCTACCTGCACATGCTCCACATGAGATGCAGCTATCAGCATCTATAACAAACTGTCCGTCGCCCTCTGAAATAGCTCCAACTGGGCAGCCACCTGCACATGTTCCACATGAAATACAAGAATCACCAATTACAAATGCCATAGTATTATCCTCCTTAAATAAAATATACTATACAAATACTTTCTGTTGGGAGTATACTACATGGGCTGTGAGTTAGCCAACATTAATCTTTTTTAAATTCTGAGTCAACCGTGAATTATAACCCCGATTTACCCTTCTATTTATTTACTATATTATATACTTCCCTCTTCGGAAGTCCGCGGTCTAGGGCCACCTGCTTAATGGCTTCCTTTTTCGTCATACCCTCATCTATATATTTCTGGAGATGGTCTTCAATACTAATCTCATCCCAGGCTGCTCTTTCCTCACTTTCCACCTCTTCCCTGGATTTTCCTGCAATCACAAGAACATATTCTCCTCTTGGCTCCTGAGTCTCGTAAAGTCCCACTGCCTCAGCCAGAGTAGTCTTTACAAAGCTTTCATGTTTTTTAGTCAGCTCCTTACAGATAGTGATGCTTCTGTCGTCTCCCAGTATTTCCCTGAGAAGTCCCAGTGTTTTTACCAGTCTGTGTGGTGCTTCGTAGATAATCATGGTCCTTTCCTCTGAACCAATCCTCTCAAGAACCCTGCTTCTTTCTTTTTTTTCCTGCGGAATAAATCCTTCAAATGTAAATCCGCTGGTTTTCTGTCCTGATGCTATAAGAGCATTTATTCCGGCAACTGCACCCGGAACCGGAACAACCTGAATCCCCTTATCCAGACACATGCTTACCAGAACTTCGCCTGGATCTGAGATGCCCGGAGTACCTGCATCAGTTATCAGAGCTATATTTTCACCAGCCTCAAGTTTTTCTATCAGAACCTCTGCTTTATCATAACGATTAAACTCGTGGTAGCTGGTCATAGGTTTCTTTATATCAAAATGATTCAGAAGCTTGATACTGTTTCTTGTATCCTCAGCAGCTATCAAATCAGCCTCGCTTAAAATACGAACTGCTCGATATGTTATATCTTCAAGATTTCCGATGGGCGTTGCCACCAGATAGAGAATGCCTGACATTTTTTCTCCTTTATAAATGTACTTATCAATGGTTCCCTGTTATATCTTTCCATATATCTCCAGGATTTCTTTAGTATACTCACCATCTTTCCCATATACCACAAGGGTGGGGAGAACCTTCATCTCATGACCGGCTTCCTTTACAGCTTCTATAAGAACCATATTTGCCGGCTTATCAGAAGTTGGCTGAACCAGTCTCATCCTTTTCGGTTCCAGATTGTAACGGCAGAGAACTTCTATGATCTCCGCCAGTCTCGATGGTCTGTGAACCATACTGAAGGAGCCTCTGGTTTTCAGCAGATATGCGGCAGCGCTTACTACATCCTCAAGAGTAGCCGTCACCTCATGTCTGGCGATATACTTGGTATCTTGTGGATTTCGAAGACCTGAACCCTCTTTCATGTACGGCGGATTTGAGGTAACAGCATCAAATGAGGCCGGAGAAAAATTCTCTCTTACTGTCCTCAGATCCCCCTGTATTATATGGCATCTGTCCTGAATATCATTCAGCCTGACACTTCTCTCCGCCATCTCTGCCATCTCAGGCTGGATTTCCAGTCCGGTCCACTCCTTACCCTTGCCCTTAGCAGCAAGAAGCAGTGGAATGATTCCCGTTCCTGTTCCAAGATCAAGAACCTTTGCAGCAGGCTTTATGGATATGAAGTCTGACAAAAGTACGCTGTCCATTCCAAAACAGAAGGAAAATGGGTTCTGTATTATACGGAACCCATTTATTTCTAGATCGTCTATTCTTTCGTTTTCTCTAAGAAATGTCGTATCAGTCATTAATTACCTCTGATCAGTCAAACTTGCTTCCGGATTCAGACTTTTCCAAAGCTTCAAGAGCCTCAAGTTCTTTATCCTCAGCACTCTTCTTATCGTTCTTATCAAATTTCTTCTTGTGCTTAGGCTTAAACTTCAGATCCTCCACTTTATACTCGATGGCATCCTTGTTACCTTCCGCATCCGTTACTATAATCCTGACAGTCTGACGCATTACATTTACAGTTGCAACCTGTCCGGTTGTTCCATCTGTTGCTGTAACTGTATCACCCACAGAAGGCATCTTACTGTTAAGATACTCATAAGCCTCCTGCTCATACTTCAGACAGCACATAAGTCGTCCACACACACCAGATATTTTAGTCGGGTTAAGTGACAGGCTCTGCTCCTTCGCCATCTTAATGGAAACCGGAATGAACTCTGCCAGATAACTGTGGCAGCAAAGCTCTCTTCCACACATTCCGAGACCTCCGGATATTTTTGCTTCGTCACGAACTCCTATCTGTCTCAGCTCGATACGTGTTCTGAAAACTGAAGCCAGGTCACGAACCAGCTCACGGAAATCCACTCTTCCATCAGCAGTAAAGTAGAAAAGAACTTTACTGTTATCAAATGTATATTCAGCTGCGATAAGCTTCATCTCTAGTCCATGTTCACGAATCTTCTCTACGCAGCTATCAAATGCTTCCTGAGATTTTCTCTTATTATCCTCAAACTTTGCCTTGTCAGCCTCATTCGCAATTCTGATGATAGGCTTAAGTCCGGTTATTCTCTTAGGATCATCTATGCCTCTTCGACCGAGCACACATTTTCCATACTCAACTCCACGGGCTGTTTCAACGATAACGTCATCTCCCAGCTGAACATGAAAATCCACCGGATCAAAATAATATATCTTGCCGTTAGGTCTGAACCTGACGCCTATAACTTCCTTCATTCTTTATGTAACTCCTTGGTTGGCTTTAATGTTACTACTTTTGCTTAAGAGTAAGTATCAGCAGTCTCATGATATCTGCCAGATTGGCATTTGCGTTTATACGCTCTTTAGCGCTGTTGATAGCCTTCTGCTTAGCTTCAAGCTCGTTAAAAGACAGATAATTCGACTGGTCTCTTATAGTCAGATACTGTTCTTTGAAAAGTATCTTATCAGGATTTCCGGTAACCTTCAGCACCAGAATGTCCCTGTACCACATCATCATCAGATCCAGATAATCATTGATATTCATCCTGAAGGAGCTTGCATGCTGAATTACGTCTGAGATATCCTCCATATCCATATCAAATATATTTGTCTCCAGATCTATAACTGATTTGATCAGCTGTTCATATTCCTCGTTGGTCGCTAGAAGAATAGCTTTTCCCAGATTTCCCTCGGAATACTCTATCGCAAATCCGGCACGCTTCTCATCAATGCCGTAATTCTCAACCAGATAATCGTGAATATCCTTCTCCTTAACAGGCTTCGTTGCAAGTGTAATACATCTGGACCTGATAGTCTGGAGAAGTTTCTCCTGATCAGAAGTGATGATTATAACTATTCCATACTCAGGCGGTTCCTCCACAGTTTTCAGCAGAGCATTCTGAGCCTCTTCGGTCATCTTCTCCGCATCCTTGATAATATATATCTTATACTTACTGCTGTAAGGTTTTACCTGCATGGAGTCAACCAGCTGTGTTCTGATCTCTTCAACAGATATAGTATTCGGCTTATCATGAGTGATGTAAATAATGTCGGGATGATTTCCACTCTCTGCCTGTTTACAGGATTTACAGCCGTTACACGACTGAGACTGACCACTCTCACACTGAAGAGCCTTCGCAAAAGAATATGCTATGGTATTTCGTCCACTCCCGTTCTTTCCGGAAAGAATATATGCATGTCCGACTTTATCCATCTCAATGGAATTTCTGAGACGGCTGATTATTTCCTCGTGACCTATTATTTTGTTAAAATCCATAATGATCACCTCTTTTTAATTGATTTCAAGTTGCTAAAAGCACCTCAAATGATGCTACCTTTCGCTACTTTTCAGTATATCACGAACACTCTCTTTTATCAAACTACTTATCTCATCGATAGGCA